>JAPPDO010000253.1 GCA_028821635.1 Ekhidna sp. | reverse complement strand
TGCGTTTGTAATAAACGATAGTTCAGGACTACTTACTGTGGTAAAAGCACTGGACTTAGAGGCCACGATGACTTATATGCTCAAAGTAAGCATCTCCAACGAAACAGGCTCAAACGCCGCAGACATCACGATCAATGTTACCGACGTGGAGGAGAGTCCTCCACCGGGCACTCGCCTGCCTGATAAAGAGTTTGACCTCACTATGGAGAATGATGCTCCTACTGTTTTCTGGTCAGACGGTGTCACAATATGGGTTGGACAGGATAGTGGATTTACTGATCCTAGCACTTCTGATAATGACAAACTCTACGCCTACACGCTAGACACCGGTACACGCGATACCGCCAAAGAGTTTGATCTTGCTGAGGAGAATGAATTTCCTGTCAGCCTCTGGTCAGATGGCACCACGCTATGGGTCTTAGATGCTGATTATGATATCGATTTGGATGAGTATGGAGATGCAAAAATCTATGCTTACCAACTCAAGTAGCGCATATATTTATTAGGATAAAGCCCTTGCAGGAATGGGAGATCTTCCATGCAGGGGCTTTCTTATAGGAGACTTTCCGCCGCTCTCAGGATTGAAAATAATTCTCATGGATAATACGTGCCCTTTGCCTGAAAAAAGATTAAACCGAGAAACTCTCACCACATCCGCAGGTTCTGGATGCGTTCGGATTCACAAACTGAAATCCTTTACCGTTCAAGCCGTCAGAAAAATCAAGTGTTGTGCCAAGCAAATAGAGCAGGCTTTTCTTATCAACTAAAATTTTAATCCCCTTATCCTCAAAAACCTCATCTTTCTCCTGAATTTGGGAATCAAAAGAGAGATCATACATGAGACCGGAACAGCCGCCGCCTTTCACAGAGACCCTGACATTATGATCGTTGGTTTTACCCTCTTTGCTCAGCAGCATGGTAATTTCCTCTTTCGCTCTATTCGTTACGTTTATCATCAGGCAACCGGATTAAGGACGACACTAAAAACGGTGAGATTGTTTATGTCTCTTCCATAGTATAACTTATCCAATGCATCATACATGCTTTTAGCGCGGAAATAAGACGTTTGGAGTTCATTCATGCCTTTCATCATCCATTGTATTGTAAAAGAACTTTCTTTATCCTTGTGAGTGCGTACATAGTCAAGCATCTTGTGGAGAACGTCCGTCTTATCGAAGCCATTCATGGCCTTGAATAAAAATGACTGATTGTGTCTTGGATTTATGGTGATTAAGTCAAGCCTGACTTTTCCATCATTATTGGAAAACTCAAAAATTACCTCATCACTTCTAAGGCCAAGAAAGTTCTTGATCTCATTTTGAATCTTGGCAGATTCTATATGTATGTCAGCCCTTAACTCCATCATTCATTATTTCTGCAAACTTTTCAGATCGTTTGAAAGTTCCTGCATCTTTGCAAACTTACTATAATTGATTGATGGAATGTGGAAAAACGTAGAACACATTGGTATCGCTGTGAAGGATATTGATGCTTCCAATGACTTGTTTAAAACCCTTTTTAATACCCCACCCTACAAAGAGGAAGTAGTTAATTCTGAGCGGGTGACTACTTCATTTTTTCAACTGGGCGAAGCTAAAATTGAACTTCTCGCAGGGGATAGTGACAGCACCATTACGAAGTTTATCAACAAAAAAGGAGAAGGCATGCATCATATTGCCTTTGAGGTTGAAGACATTTATGCCGAGATGGACCGACTGAAAAAGGAAGGTTTTCAGGTGTTAAATGATCAACCTAAAAAAGGGGCAGACAATAAACTGGTATGCTTTGTTCATCCAAAAACCGCAAATGGTGTGCTGGTAGAACTTTGTCAAGAAATTAAAAAATAGCGTGAAGGAGAAACGGACAGAGATCAGTGAGTTAGGTGAATTTGAACTCATTGAGAGGCTTTCAGAAGGATTTAAGATCAAAAATGAAGCAACCATCAAAGGTATTGGAGACGATGCTGCTGTTTATGCTATAGGAGACAACTATTTGTTGATTAGCTCCGATATGCTTTTGGAAGGCGTGCATTTTGATCTTTCTTATGTGCCGCTTCAGCATCTTGGCTATAAGGCAATAGCTGTAAATGTTTCGGACATAGCTGCAATGAACGGGACCCCGCAGCAGATTACAGTAAACCTTGGCTTGAGCAATCGGTTCTCCGTAGAAGCAGTTGAAGCAATCTATGAAGGAGTAAAGGCAGCTTGTGATGAGTACAAAGTAGACCTCGTCGGGGGGGACACTACATCCTCTCATTCGGGATTGGTGATCTCTGTTACCGTATTAGGAACCGTTGAGAAGAAGATGATAACCTACAGAAACGGTGCCTTTGAAAACGATATATTATGCGCCACAGGCGATTTAGGGGCTGCTTATATGGGCTTGCAGGTGCTGGAGAGGGAAAAGCAGGAATTCATGGCTAATCCTGAAATGCAGCCACAACTGGAAAAATACACCTACATAGCAGGTCGCCAACTGCGGCCAAAAGCCCGGATGGATATAATTCATGAACTCAGAGATTTGAATGTAAAACCTACTTCCATGATTGATGTATCTGATGGGTTAGCTTCGGACACGCTCCATATATGCAGGCAATCAAACTTAGGCGTTGCCATACATGAAGACAAACTCCCTATTGATAAACAAACCGATGAGACGGCTGCTGAATTTAGTATCAATCCGGGCTTATGCGCCTTAAATGGGGGAGAGGACTACGAATTGTTATTTACCATCTCGCAGCCCGATTTTGATAAGATCAAAAACCACGCAGACATTCACACCATCGGATACATGCAGGCTGCATCAAGGGGTAAGAGCTATGTGACTGTAAATCAAAATGCCGTTGAGCTAAAAGCGCAGGGATGGAAGCATTTTTAGCTTAAAATGACCCCGTTCTAAAAGCCATGCACCGCCCGTCTCGATAGAGATAATAAACGACACCCGGAAAAGGCGTACTTGAGCATGCACGGGAGGATCTCCTGAGCGTGCACGGGAGGAGCTCCTGAGCATACACGGGAGGAGTTCCCGAGCATACACGGGAGGAGTTCCCGAGCATACACGGGAGAGGTTCTACTGCGTACATTAGAGAAATGCGATAGCACAGTATCGGGAACTCTGACAGCATGGTATCAGGAGGTCTGATAGTAAGGACATGATACAAGCAGAAGTAAAATCTTAGTAATCCTAAAATCAACTAAATCCTGTTCAAGACAAGCAGTGACTATAAACCACATCCGGAGAGGAGATGCCTTCTGTTGCGAAAAATATTTTTTTCAGACAAATGCCGGTCTTCCCCATGAAAATTATTCTCAACCCTGAAAGCGGTGGAAAGTTTACCACAAAAAAAGCCCCTGCATGGAAGGTTTCCCATCCCTGCAAGGGCTTTATCTTAGTAAATATATGCACTACTTGAGTTGGTAGGCGTAGATTTTACTATCATCATTATCTAAGACCCATAGTGTAGTCCCATCCGACCGGAGACCTACAGGGTCACCATTTTCTTCGTCAAGATCAAACTCTTTAGCGGATTCAAAAAGTTTCACTCCTGTATTGGTAATTTTGAGCTTTATGAAATGCCAAAGAGAAAAATTTAACCTTCAGCGAAAGTATGCCTACCTCGACTGTGCGTATATGTCTCCATTACTGAAAAAAGTGGAAAACGCCGGAATAAAAGGCATAAAAAGAAAACGAAAGCCATTCCATATTACGCCCGCTGATTTTTTTGAAGAAGCGAACACCATCAGGCAGCTATACGCCCGGCTTATTGACACCCCGGAACCTGACCGCATTGTGTTGATCCCTTCGGTTTCTTATGGCATTGCAAATGTGGTTCGGAATCTGCCTTTTAATTCAGGTAAAATATTAATCACTGACGGGCAATTTCCGAGTAATGTTTACCCATGGCAATCGCTGAACCGGAACAGGTTTGTTGTTGAAATAATCAAAGCTCCTGCTTCGGAAAATCGTGGCGCAAATTGGAATGAAGAGTTACTTGATTCGATAGATGAGGAAACGAGGGTGGTTGCTTTAGGCCATATACACTGGTCAGACGGAACGCTATTTGAATTGAAAAAAATCAGGTCGCGCCTGAATGAAGTGGGCGGCCTGTTAATTGTAGACGGTACGCAAAGTGTAGGGGCACTGCCTTTCAGCGTAAAAGAAATAAGACCGGATGCGTTAATCTGTGGAGCTTACAAATGGTTGATGGGGCCTTACTCCATTGGATTAGCATATTATGGAAAAGTATTTGATGAAGGTAAGCCGATTGAAGAAAGCTGGCTCAATAGATCGAATAGTGAGGATTTTACAAAACTGGCTAATTATCAACCAAAATATCAATCAGGATCGCTTCGTTATGAAGTAGGGGAGCACGGTAATTTTATTTTGGTTCCAATGCTTCATGCAGCGATAAAACAGCTCCTTCGCTGGACACCGGAAGGCATACAAAACTATTGTGATACTTTGATGGAGAATGCGATTAGTAAACTTCAGTGTTTGGGTTACTTGATACAAAACAAAAACCATCGTGCTAACCATTTGTTTGGAATCCGGCATCCGGAGGCAGCCTTACTGGAGGCGTTAAAAAAGTCATTCAAAAAGAATCGGGTAAGTGTGAGCTTCAGAGGAGAGGTGATTCGTATTTCTCCACACGTTTATAATGATGAGTTGGATGTGAAAAAATTGCTGAAAGCGATGAAAGAGCCTATCTTCGCATCAAAGAATTAAGAAAATGGAATTAACAAATCCCGCAGTCACTGACGGAGTGAATCTTTTTGTGAATATCATCATAACACTGGCCGCATTTGCTCATGCACTGGCCTTCGTGAATGCACGAAAAGAAAAGCAAAAGAAAAGTTGAGATTTACATGCTATCGCTATCCCTTTTGTGCTTGCTTACTTTACTGTTGGGCAGCACCCACACGCATGCGATAGCAGATACAAAAAGCATGATAATAAGGATTAGCATTCCCATGATTCTCAGGTTTTAAAACCTTCACAAAGATAGATTTTTTATCTCATACGTTTCGCTGTCTTCAAATTATTTCCTATGCTGTTGGAAGATGGGAGTGGGTTTATTCAATTATTCACCAACGCTATCTGTTCTCAAGGTTAAATAGTCATGAAAAGAACCAATAATCCCTACACAAAGTGGCAGCCAAATAAAGCACTACAGTGCTATTCAATAGATATAAGTAATCTATTAAAATAGATATGATATGGAGATATAGTCTTCC
>JAPPDO010000120.1 GCA_028821635.1 Ekhidna sp. | reverse complement strand
CGGATATACCCTCTTTACCCACCGTTACCGAACAATGTGAGATGGACCTAACCGTTCCCACCGCCACAGACAACTGCGATGGAACCGTCACAGCCACCACAGATGCCTCCTTCCCCATTACGGAAAGCACGATGATTACATGGACGTATGAAGATGCTGAGGGCAACACGTCCACGCAAACGCAGCAAGTGACCATAAATGATACCACGGCTCCGGAGCCGGACGCTGATAACCTGTCGGCACTTACCTCAGCGGGCTCGCTTGCACGGGCTGATGTGACCGCCCCTACCGCCACAGACAACTGCGACGGGCAGATCACGGCCACTACCGATGCTGTCTTCCCCGTCACGGCAAGTGCCACTATCACATGGACGTATGAAGACGAGGCAGGCAACATGTCCACGCAGACGCAGCAGGTGACGATTACGGAAGCCCCTCTCGGTGCAGCGGGGGATGCGGCGGAGGCCGTCATCTTCCCCAATCCTTCGGGGCACTATCTGGAGGTACGCTCTCCCGTCGGAGGTGTGTTCAAAATAGTAAGTCTCAGCGGAAAGCTGCTTTTAGAAGGCACTACGAACACAAGGGTGGACATCCTCTCATTGAAAAGCGGCTTGTATCTGGTACAGTTGCCGGACGGGCGTTTGTTGAAGTTTGTGAGGGAGTAGGGGGAAAAGAAGTTTAAACGATTTTTTGAGTGCATCACTTTTTGTTAAAAATCTGCTGCCTTTTAGCGATAAAATTTTTTCTTTCATTTTAAGGTGCCGATGCAATCCCTCATTCTGCGGCTGCTTGCTTGGTAAGAGGGGTTTTTATTGGAGATGGGGGACTATTTCCTGCACAAGGGTTCATTTATTAGCTATAACCAAAGCGAGTTAATCATGGTAACCTAAAAATTTGGTCATCTCCAATAACAAATACTCTGTCGCCTTTATTTGGGCTGATTTTTTTAATCCCCGTAAACTGACCAAATGCCGGAAGAAGTGCATAAGCCTCAGAAAACAAAAAACAAGGGAGAGTCATGCTCATTCGCGTTTTATCTGCAACGGTCACTCCCGGGTGGATATGACCTGAAATATTATAATACGTATCATTTTCCTTAACATGCGTAAATGAGAATGGATGTAAAATCAGCTTTTTAGTCACATGCAACTGCTTTGGATACTCGGTGAGAATGTCATGATTCCCCTCAATGAGGGTGCACTCAACGTTGCTGTGGGCATATAGAAAGCGAAGAAAATCTTCCCATTCAGCATTCTGATAGCTATGAAACAGGTCTCCCAGAAAAAAGATTCTTTCAGCCTTCGTTTCTTTAATCAACAACTCAAGGTTACGGAGGTCATGTAGATGTACCTTTCTGGAGACTGCAATTCCGTGTTTCCTGAAATGACCGGCCTTTCCAAGATGTAAATCAGAAATGATTAAAACCCTATTTGATGTCCAGTAGATGGCACGTAGAGGGAGCAATATTAACTTTTCTTCTTTTACGGATAAGGAAAATTTATTCACCCTCTTTGTACGGAATCCATGTTTGCGTTCTATAAAAGATCATGAGATAGCCTCTTACCATCAATTTATCGTTCTCAACCCACATTTCTGCTTTGTAGATTTTACCACTTTCAGGATTAAGCAATGTGCCTTTACTAAAGTCACGATTTCTTTTATGATACTTCATTCCGGAGATAATATTCATTCCGACGACGGGCCGATCTTTTAAATCGCCAAGGCACTTGGTGCATCGCATGGTAGAGTCCCGATAAATCATCTTTATCACTTTTCCGTAATACTTTCCATCCTCTTCATAAACCTCAACAACAGACTTCTTCACGCCCGTTTTATCATCTACGGTAATCCACTTACCCAAGGCCTCGTCTTGGCCTAAAACAGCGTGAGAAAGAAATAAAAATGTAATTAAACTAATGCTCTTCATAGAAGTAATTTTTAAGATTATCAGCCTTAGTGCTGTTAGGTTAAAGTTTATTTTATTTGGTCTTTTCGTAACCCAAATTTATGCTTAATCAAATGCCCGTTCAAGTTCCCTCTGCATTTTTAAGATTCGGTCAGTCACCTCCTCAGTGCTTAGCTTTTGCCTTCGAACCACATTCACTAAAATGGGAAAGGCAAAGGGGGTAGGGTTTTGAATCTTTTTTAAGACAATTTTTTGTTGATTGATTCTTCTTATCGCCTCCATAAAACGGCTTTGATCGAGTTGAAGATTCATAACCTCATCAATGGATTGTTTGATGAGGAGGTTATTTTGATCGTAAGTATTAAATACTTTGTAAAGAATCCCGGAGGAGGCCTGAAGGTGCCTTGCTCGAAGCGTCTTTCCGGGATAGCCCTGAAAAATCAAGCCTGCGATCGTTGCTATATCACGAAATGTTCGCTGAGCCATCTCGGTCATATTAATGGATTTATTCAAGTCTTCAAACAATTGCTCTTCGGAGAATAAATCCAGTTCTAAAGCCTCCTCAATCGCTACCTCCCGGTCGGAGAGTAATTCAAATCCATAATCATTCATAGAGATGGAGAAGGTGATTTTCTGATTTTTGCTAAGTCGGTAAGCGACCAATCCGCCAAGTACTTCATGAACGAACATTCCTTCAAATGTGAAAAAGAAGAGGTGATGCCCGTAATCGGTTTCGCATTTTTCTATCAGCAACGTATCTGTTCCCGGCACGATTGACATCTTTGTCTGAAGGTCTAAAATTGGCTTTATCTTCCGAAGTTCTTCGGACGCAAACTTTCCGTCTATTGTTTCCTGAAGTTTAGTTCTAATCTGATCGGACAATAAAGACGAAAGAGGCAGCCTGCCGCCGCCCCATGCTGGGGTCTTTCCGGTTTTTTTCTTCGATTTTTTTACTAAAACAGACATATTTCGGATTGTTACAAACTCCAGATTCTGACCTGCAAACCAGAATGTGTCTCCCGGGTTGAGTTTAGAGGCAAAACTTTCTTCTACAGTGCCTAAGTGTCCGCCGGAGATGAATTTCACACCCATAGCGGGGTCGCCAACAATGGTTCCTATTGACAGTTTATGGCGAAGTGCGGCCTTTTTGCTAATTATTTTGTAAATCCCGTTATCGTTATAAACTCTGGCATACTCATCGTACTCACCCAGCGTGCTTCCACCTGTAGTGATAAACGCCAGTGCCCAGTTCCATTCTTCACCCGTAATCCGCCGAAAGCAGTAGGTTTCCTTAACTTCTTCAAGTATTTCAATTGGCTTGAAACCTCCCGAAACAGAAAGCGTCATCAAATATTGAACCAGTACATCCATGCACTTTTCGAGTGGTTTTCTTTGCTCAAACTTCTTCTCCTTAATAGCATCTCGAAGTGCAGCCCCTTCTATCAATTCCAGTGAGTGTGTGGGGACAAAATAAATTTTACTTACCTCTCCCGGAGCATGGCCGCTTCTTCCTGCGCGCTGGTGAAAGCGGGAAACTCCTTTAGGCCCGCCAATTTGTATAACTGTATCAACCGGACGAAAGTCAACTCCTATCCAGGCTGGAAGTACAAACGACGAGTTTCAGCTTGCCTTCATGCAAGGCATCCTCCACCCACATTCTAATTTTCTGATCCATAGACCCATGATGCATGGCCATGATTCCTGCCAGATCGGGGGCTTCATTCAAAATAGCTTGATACCAAAGTTCGGTTTGAGATCGGGTATTAGTGAAAAGTAACGTGGTAGTGCTTTGCCTGATGATGGGCAATACCTTATTGAGCAGTCCGGTACCTAAATATCCGGACCACGGGAACCGCTCGACCTCATCCGGCAGGACTGATTCGACAACTATTTTCTTGTTAAGATTCGCCTTTATGGTAATAGCCTCTCTATTCAAATCCTCCCCTAGCAGAACCCTTTTCGCCTGAGGCAGATTCCCAATGGTCGCTGAAATACCCCAGACTTTAAGTTGATAATCCGTTAGTTTTTTAATCCTGGAAAGTGCCAACTCCACCGCTACTCCTCTTTTCGTTCCGATCAGTTCGTGCCACTCATCAACGATGATGGCACGGATATTTTTGAGATAATTTGGATAATCGCTTTGGCTCAGTAAAATATGAATACTCTCCGGAGTGATTACGAGTGCCTGAGGGGCTGATTTCTTCTGCCTTTGACGTTCATTTACAGAGGTATCCCCTGTTCGCAGACCGACTTTCCACTGAGAGCCGATCTCGTCACAAAAAGATTGCATGGCAGCCTGAATATCTTTAGCCAGAGCTCTGAGAGGGGTCACCCATAAAATTTGGACTTCTGATTTTATGTCACAAAAGTCATTCTCTTTTAAAAATTCTAACGCCGCAGGTATCCATAAAGCATAAGTTTTTCCTGAACCTGTGGGTGCATTGAGGAGCCCGCTCTTATCCTCAAGGTATGCCTGCCACGTTCTTCTTTGAAAATCAAAAAGCTTCCAGCCTTTTGAATAAATCCACTTTTCGCCTATCTCAATGATTTGTGCACTACTGCGCTTTGACATGAGGGAAATCGTATTGCCGGATTTGTTTGTCGCATGTAATAAGCGGTATTCTTTCAATAATAGATTGAGTAGCGAATAAATAATTAGAAGGTTCAGGATGAATCAAAGGCAGCCTACAGACGTACTGAATGCGAAGCCCCTGGAAGCCTAAACGATCAAAGAACAGCATATCACGGAAATCTGTATCAAATGCTGGCGTAACCACTATCTTTTCATGTAAAATCTCAGTTGTGTATTGTTTACAACTAAACCATAAAGTTAGGTAGTGTAAGCAAGAATAGCCTCAAAGGCATCACCAAGATGCAGAGGATTTGCGAGAAGAGTGATGCCCCCAAAAAAATTCTTAAACTTTCTTTCTCCTTATTCCTTAATAAACTTCAACAAACGTCCGTCCCTCTCTGGGTATAGTTTGTAGCTACACCTTTATATCCTGTCCTGTTACTCTACTCTATATCCTACTGAATAGTATCAAAATACCCGTTATTCATTTTAAACGATGCTAATTTCAATGTTGTTGATGTTTCTATCAAAGATGTAGCTGTTGCTGCCTTAAACGACTGTTAATACCGTTATTTTTGAAAATATTCTTGTTTTACAACCTTCATAAGACCTTACATAGTTTCGCCGTATCATCAATTCGTTGCACCGTTGTGAGTACAGTGTTTCGATAGGTTTTCTAGCTTTTATAAACACAAAAGGCTGCTGTTTTTTTTTGTAATTACATTGAATTGGTTTTTATCAGTTTGCTCATCTTAA
>JAPPDO010000264.1 GCA_028821635.1 Ekhidna sp. | reverse complement strand
AAATCATAATAACCTTAATTACTGTAATAACATGAAAAGATTTGAACAATTAAAGTCAATGGTTGAAGCCTTAGAAGCTGATTTCGAAAAATTCTATGACAAGGGAAACAATGCGGCAGGAACGAGAATTAGAAAAGGAATGCAAGATATGAAAAATCTTGCACAAGAAATTAGACTTGAGGTTCAGGATATTAAAAACCAAGCCTAAATCAATTAATGATTAATCAACCAAAAAAATAGGGAGCCTTGGCTCCCTATTTTATGAACTAACTATGATTATTTGATGATAATTATTTTCAGCACTACTAAAATGCAGAAGATTTTTAATAAAAGTAATGCACACAAAAAAAAATCACTAACTGTCCCGAATTCTATACTCAAGAATTATGATCAGGGAAAGACAATTTTTTTATCAAAACAAATTTTATCTCTTAATCTGCGTAATGCTGTCTTCTTGGATAGTATATCATTTCATTCAAACGGACAGAGACACTGGTGATACTATTAGTCATGCTATTCCTGTGCTGATTTTATTTAGCATTTCACTGCTCGGTCTTAAAGTAGCTTTAACCAAAGATCAAATTTCTTTTCAGTGGATTTGGATAGGCTTCTTCTTTGAAGAAAATATAATCCCAATGAACGCTATCACCGAGTTAAGAGTTGTCAGGTACACCTTCCTAGAGGGTGGTTTAGGTTATGGTATAAGATATAGCACGAAGTATGGAAATGTGCATAACGTGCGGGGAAATGTGGGAATTTCGATTAAGACGAAAAAAAGCAAGTTGCTCTTAGGCATTCAAAAAGAAAAAGCTACGAGGGCATTTATCTTCGAAAATTTTCCTAAAATCCTGCTTAAAGACCCTGAAAATGACTGAAAAGGGAAGTATTTTAAGTCATATTACACGACCTGCCAAACGACTTATTGGTTTTATTGCAAATAATAGTTTAACATAAGCAAAACCTAAATTGGACTCCCTGATGCTCAATTATTTGAACTAATAAGTAAACCTCTTGCTTCTTATCAGGTTATGCTTACCTGAATAAACATTATTTAATAGCCGGAGGGAGCAGCGGTGTTGGCTTTGAAGTCACAAAGCAATTGGCTCAGCAAGGTCATCAGGTAACGGTGCTGTCACGGGGTAAGGGTGACTTAGCTTCATTACCCAACGTTGAGCATATTGTGTATGATGTTACATCAGATGAGCCTCTAACTATCAATGCAACCCATATTGATGGTTTTGCGTATTGCCCCGGAACCATCAATCTCAAACCTTTTCATGGATTGAAACCGGAAGATTTTCAGGAAGATTTTGAAGTGAACGTAAAAGGAGCTATTAAAGTTCTGCAAACTATCGTCAAACAGCTCAAGAAGCAGGAGCATTCTTCTATCGTTTTCTTTAGTACGGTGGCTGTACAACAGGGTATGCCTTTTCACGCCTCGATAGCCGCATCAAAAGGAGCATTGGAAGGATTGACCCGCTCATTAGCAGCCGAGCTTGCACCGAAAATACGGGTCAATTGTATTGCGCTTTCTATCACCGATACTCCACTAGCAAGCCGAATTTTGTCTTCTGAGGATAAGAAAGAAGCCTCAGGGAAGAGACATGCCCTTGGCAGGGTGGGTACGGCTGAAGAAGCTGCTAAGCTCACTTGTTTCTTAATTTCAGACGAATCAAGCTGGATGACAGGACAGGTAATTGGACTGGACGGCGGGATGTCATCAACTCGTTCGCTATAAAACATGAAAATCCTGTTAACCGGCTCTACAGGATATATTGGGAGGAGACTCCTCCCTTACCTTATTGAGACAGGGAATCAGGTGGTTTGTCCTGTTCGGGACAAAAGAAGATTCGACTTTGAAGATTTTAGCGAAGCATCTCTCCAAAATATTGAAGTCATTGAGTGTGACTTTCTGAATAGACAAAGCCTAGAATCACTCCCAAAAGACATTGATGCGTCTTATTACTTTATCCACTCACTTGATTCAACCAATAAGGAATTTGCCAAACTGGAAGAGATATCAGCTCAAAATTTTGTTGATTACCTAGATAAAACCACTTCAAGGCAGATTATCTATCTGGGGGGTATTTCCAATGCTGAAAAGCTATCAGAACACCTTGCCTCGCGCTTTAGAGTGGAGGAGATTCTTTCCAACTCTAATGCCATGCTTACCGTGCTTAGGTCGGCAATTATTATCGGTTCAGGTGGAGCCTCTTTTGAAATAATCAGAGACATCGTGGAGAAACTTCCTGTAATGGTAGCTCCCAAATGGCTCAATACAAAATGCCAACCAATTGGTATCGCCAATGTGTTAGACTATCTAATCGGCATGTTAGGAAACGAGAAAGCCTTTGGCAGAACTTTCGACATCGGAGGCAAAGACATACTTACCTACAAACAGATGCTGTTAGAATTTGCCAAAGTGCGAGGACTTCAACGATACATTTTTACAGTGCCGGTTCTAACCATTCGATTGTCTTCACTTTGGTTATATTTAGTCACTTCCACCTCTTATCGACTTGCAAGAAACCTGGTGGATAGTATGAAAAATGAGGTGATAGTAAAAAATGATGCAATTAAGGATGTAGTGCCCATTGAGTTATTTAGTTATGAATATTCGCTCAAACGCACCTTTCAGAAAATAGATCAAAAGCAAATTATCTCCTCATGGAAGGATGCTTTTGAAAATCCTGCATTCAGCAAAGAGTTTTTGACACGAAAAGAGGCCCCTAAGTATGGCTGCTTCAAAGACATCCGAAATGTTTCCTTTACCAGAAACCCAAAAGAAGTAACACAAAACATCTGGGAAATCGGAGGGGAGCGCGGCTGGTATTATGGGAACTGGCTTTGGGAAATTAGAGGATTTTTGGATAAACTATCCGGAGGAGTAGGTTTAAGAAGAGGAAGAAGAAGCCCTGACGATTTGAAAGATGGCGATGCGCTTGATTTTTGGCGAGTATTAGAAGCGGATAAAGAAAAAATGAGGCTGCTGCTATATGCAGAAATGAAGCTGCCGGGAGATGCCTGGCTGGAGTTTAAAATTCGCACGAAAGATAACAAGTTTTGTCTCATTCAGACCGCAACGTTCAGACCTTTAGGCGTTTGGGGAAGATTGTACTGGTTTTTGGTGTTCCCTTTTCATGGATTCATTTTTAAAAATATGGCTAAAAACTTAATTGATTACAGATGAACAAAGAAGTAACCATTTTTTGGTTCCGAAGAGACTTCCGAATTGAGGATAATAGAAGTCTTTTTCACGCACTCAAAGAACCCTATCCGGTTCAATCTGTTTTTATTTTTGATACAAACATCCTTGAGCATCTGCCCGTAAGAGATGCAAGGGTGGAGTTCATTCATCAGGAAATAGAACGACTACAGGGAGAGCTAAGGCAAAGAAATACTTCCATAGATGTAAGAATAGGGAAACCGACCAACATCTGGAAAAGACTATTGGAAGACTATGAAGTAAAACGCGTTTGGGCTAATCGTGATTATGAGCCCTATGCGCAGGAGCGAGATAAGTCAGTTTATGAACTGCTCAAAGAAAACGGCATCGAGTTTAAAGCAAAAAAAGATCATGTCATTTTTGAGAAAGGTGAAGTAACAAAGGAAAATGGTGATCCTTATGTGGTTTATACGCCTTACAGCCGTCTGTGGAAATCCAAACTGACAGCGGATCACATGATCCCTTCTAATTCAGCGGCTGTTTCAAACTGGGCTAAGTCAAGACACGCAACGCCGACGTTAAAAGAAGTTGGGTTTGAGCAAGCAGGTATTGACTTCCCCTCAAGAAATACAGATTACAACATCATCCAATCGTATGATGAAAATCGGGATGTCCCTGCGAAAAGAGGAACCAGCAGGTTAAGCATCCATCTCCGATTTGGGACGATTAGTATTCGTTCTTTGATGAGGGATGCCAAAAAGCTGAATGAAAAGTATTTGAATGAGTTGATATGGAGAGATTTTTATCAGTCCATCCTCTGGCATTTTCCACAGGTTGTGAAGGAGAACTTCAGTAAAAAATACGATGGCATTAAATGGAGGAATAATGAAGAGGAGTTTGAAAAGTGGAAGATGGGGAAGACAGGCTATCCTATCGTAGACGCAGGCATGAGGGAGTTGAATAAGACAGGATTTATGCACAATCGGGTGCGAATGATTGTTGCCAGTTTTCTTGCCAAACACCTCCTCATCGACTGGCGCTGGGGTGAGGCTTATTTTGCGGAGAAGCTATTGGATTTTGAACTCGCAAGCAATAATGGAGGCTGGCAATGGGCCGCAGGAACAGGTGTCGATGCCCAGCCTTATTTCCGAATTTTCAACCCATACGCTCAGACGGACAAATTTGACCGGGACAGAAAATACATTAACAAGTGGGTGCCGGAGGCCTACACGGATTCATATCCTAAGCCCATAGTAGAACATAAGTTTGCCAGAGAGAGAGCCTTAGAAGTTTATAAAGCAGGGATTCTCTAAAATTAGTTCAATATAATCTTTCAATTTAGATATACGAAAGGGACTATTTAGTATCCCGAAAAATCATTTTGGAAGACGGCTTTAATCTCTGAAGATTTATGAACTACCAATGCAGCTAAGACGATATTAAAGAAGTTCACCTGACTTCTAATGTCCGGAGTATTTTATCTTAAAATGCAATACAAAAAAACTACTACTGCCAGCAAGTCTTATTGTCTAAATATGTGAACACTAGAAATATTAGAGATTTAGTTTATTAAAAAATAGGGTGACTGTATTTACTGTATTGTGCCAAAAATTTTATCTGTTATTATTCTAATTCTGTATAGTCTTTTAAGTCTATATATCTTCCCTTTTTCAGATTATCACGATATTCATTCAGATCCTCACCCTCACTTATTGGAAGATATAGTCTTCCAGTTTTAGTGTCAAATCTCATGGGATGACCACCTTCCCAAGCAACATATCTGCCATTAGCAGAGTAGTTCCAAAGTATCAACAATAGGAAAAAGCAAAATACCGACAGAATTATCAACTTATATTTTTGATATTTGGTCATTTAGTTTTAGTAAAATTCAATACTCTTTTCTTATTTAGAAATTCGATCCTGCACGAATCATTGCACATCTAAATCCAATGGTAGATGTTGCAGAATCTTCAAACATGTATCTTCTGGTTCCCGGAGATTTCAAATAAGGGACATCATTACACGAACCTCCTTTATAAACACGTAATCTCTTAATTGGAGGATTATCAGCGTTA
>JAPPDO010000399.1 GCA_028821635.1 Ekhidna sp. | reverse complement strand
ATATTTAAATTATCTTTATATTAAACGTATAAAGCTTTAAAAATGTTTCAAAAATTTTTCCGAAAGCGGGGGGGAAGTATTGTAAGACGTTATGAGGGCGGTGCTGTGTCCGTAAATTTTGGTTTTTTAAAACAAAAAACCGCCTTGATTATGAGACGGATTCAATATGCCGGCATCAGCAATCTTTGGTTAAAGTAAAGGATTGGAATTCCGGTGAATTTCAGGCTCTCGTTTATTGAAGTAGTCATTTAACCCCTACTGATTAACTTAACAGAAACTGCTACTTATCCTTTTTCTATGAAGTAAAAGCACAAAAGCCTTATTCTGTAATTTTACCCTCTGAAGTAAAATTGAAGTAATACAAATGAGCATTTCGACCCAATATGATCCCACTAAAACTGAAGACAAATGGTACCGATATTGGATAGACCACGGTTTCTTTCATGCCACACCGCAAGCAGGCAAGGTTTCTTACACCATCGTCATGCCACCGCCAAATGTGACAGGAGTGCTACACATGGGTCACATGCTCAATAATACCATTCAGGATATATTGATAAGAAAGGCACGTATGGAAGGCAGGGCGGCTTGTTGGATACCCGGAACAGATCATGCTTCTATTGCGACGGAGGCTAAGGTAGTAGAAATGCTTCGTGAGCGGGGAATCAAAAAGAGCGACCTTTCAAGAGAGGCGTTTCTTAACTATGCATGGGAATGGAAAGAAAAATATGGGGGAATTATCCTGCGGCAGCTTCAAAAGCTGGGTGCTTCTTGCGACTGGAACCGCACTGTTTTTACGATGGACGAGAGCTATCTTAAAGCCGTAACCCGACAGTTTGTAGACCTCTACCAAAAAGGATACATTTATCGCGGCCTACGCATGATCAACTGGGACTGTGAAGCCATGACCACCATCTCAAATGAGGAGGTAATCTATAATGAACAGGGTGAGAAAGCTATCCTCTACCATGTAAACTACCAGATCAAGGACTCAGCTAAATTTGTGACAATCGCCACTCAGCGACCGGAGACCATCATGGGTGATACTGCCATTGCAGTAAATCCAAACGATAAGCGATTCAGGCACCTGATCGGGAAGAAGGTTTTGGTTCCGCTCATCAACCGTGAGATTCCCGTCATCGGGGATGACTACGTAGACCCTGATTTTGGAACAGGCTGTTTAAAGGTGACACCTGCACACGACCCTAATGACTATGAGATCGGGTTGAGACATCATCTCAAAATTGTAGACACCATCAATCTTGATGGCACACTCAATGATAAGTGTGAGATCGAAAAGTACATCGGAGAGGATCGCTTTAAAGTGCGTAAGATGATTATTAATGATCTTAAAGCGGCTAAAATCTTAACAAAGGAAGAGGAGTTTATTACTCGGATTGGTCGGTCAGAACGAACCAACTCAGTCGTTGAGCCTAAGCTTTCGCTACAGTGGTTCATCAAGATGAGGGAGATTTCCCGCCGTGCCCGTCAGGCCGTAATGGATGATAAAGTTCGGCTATTCCCTTCCAAATTCAAGAAGACTTATAACCACTGGATGGAGAACGTGAGAGATTGGAATATCTCCAGACAGCTTTGGTGGGGGCAGCAAATCCCGGCTTATTATTATGGTGAAGGAGAGAATGATTTCGTAGTAGCAGAGACATTGAAGCTTGCAGTAGAGGAGGCTAAAAAAATAACCGGAAACGATAACCTTACCAACGCTGATCTAAAACAAGAGGAGGACGTCCTCGACACTTGGGCTTCTTCTAACCTGTGGCCAATTGCGGTTTTTGATGGATTTAGTGATAATTGTTTTGACTCGGAAAAAGGTAAAATCAATAAAAGCAAAAATGAAGACCTTAACTTCTTCTATCCCACACAGGTCTTGGTGACAGCCCCTGAAATTCTCTTTTTCTGGGTAGCCAGAATGATTATTGCCGGGTACGAATATCTGGACGAGAAGCCATTTGAAAATGTGTATCTGACCGGCATTGTTCGTGATAAACAGCGAAGAAAGATGTCCAAATCGCTGGGCAACTCTCCTGATCCCCTAGACCTGATCAGGCACTATGGAGCGGACGGCGTGCGGACGGGGATGCTGCTAAGTTCTTCGGCAGGAAACGATCTGCTTTTTGATGAGAAACTGGTGGAACAAGGGAGAAACTTCTCTAACAAAATCTGGAACGCATTCCGACTGGTAAAGGGATGGGAAACGGCAGAAAATACACCGACGGCTATCAATCAAAAGGCCGTTTTATGGTTTACAAATAAGTTCAATAAAGACTTGACAAAACTGGAAGATCACTTCTCCAAATTCAGAATATCAGATGTCCTCATGGTAGTGTACAAACTTATTTGGAATGACTTCTGTAGCTGGTATTTGGAATGGATCAAGCCGGAATATGAAGAGCCGATTGATCGGGTTACTTACGATGCGACCGTCGCACTTTTTGAGCAAATATTGAAAATTCTGCATCCTTTTATGCCGTTTATTACAGAGGAAATCTGGCATGAACTGAGAGAGCGAGAGGAGGAGGAAGCCATCATTGTGGCGGAGTGGCCAAAAGCGGCTGCATTCGAGGAGGCTATTTTGAAAGAAATGGAGACCCTCTTTGAGATTACCACTAATGTCCGCAGTATTCGAAATAATAAGCGAATTTCACCAAAGAAAAAGTTAGATTTAATTACGAAAGCACCTGTAAATTCCATGAGTGACTCTCTAAAGAAGCTCGCCAATATTTCGGAAATCTCGAATGCAGAGAAGCCTGCCCATGCCTTCAGTTTTGTGATTGGTTCTGATGAGTTTTCCATTCCTGCATCGGAGCATCTTGATCTGAAAGCAGAGCGCAAAAAGCTGGAAGAGGAGCTAAATTATGCTAAAGGCTTCAAAATGACCGTGGAAAGGAAGCTCTCCAACGAGGGATTTGTAAACAATGCTCCCAAGCAGGTGGTGGAGATGGAACGCAAAAAACTAGCGGACGCAGAGGCAAAGATCAAGACGCTGGAAAAGAGCCTGGCAAATCGTATTCAGGCATGAGTGGGTATGTATTTGGGGCATTAATACGAGGCGATAAGTGAGGGTGTCTGCTTTATATTTGCCCATTTGAAGGGGAAGTAATCATTTCCCAATACAAAACTTAGAAAAAATATTTTCCAGCAGATCGTCGGAGGTTACCTCTCCAGTGATTTCTCCGAGATGATGCAGGGCAGAGCGGACATCTTGGGCCACAAGATCATTGCTCATTTGTAGTTTGATACCTTCAAGTGTACGATTGAGTGCTTCCGTCGTTTGCCGTAGGCTATGCAGATGACGTGTATTCGTTATAATGGTATCAAGCGGGCGAGAGGGTTTACGAATGAAAGTTTTCAGCCGCTCTTTAAGTGCTTCAAGGTTAATCCTATTTTTGGCTGAGATAAAAACAGCACTTTCTTCTTTCAGATGGTCTTTTAATGGGCTATTTGCTTTATCCACTTTGTTGCCTGCTATCAGACAGGATACCCCTGATGTCCTCAGATTGTTTAACTGTTTATTAATGGAATCGACGGACTCATTCGCCAGATCAAAAAGATAGATCACCACACTGGCTTCTTTCATTTTTGTGAGCGTCCTTTTTATACCTATAGACTCTACCTGATCATTTGTTTCTCGAATTCCTGCCGTATCAATAAAGCGAAAAGCAACTCCATCAATATGAATCTCATCCTCAATAATGTCTCTGGTAGTCCCGGCTACTTCTGAGACGATGGCCTTCTCCTCATTAAGCAATGCGTTGAGCAGGGTAGACTTACCCGTATTTGGCCTTCCGGCAATGACTACAGGAATTCCATTTTTAATGGCATTTCCATATTCAAAACTGGAAATGAGTGAAGCGATCAGAGTCTGAATTTTATGGATGAGTTCAATTAACCCTTTACGATCAGCAAAGGCCACATCCTCCTCAGCAAAGTCTAACTCCAATTCGATCATGGATGCAAAGTGGATGAGCTCTTCACGGAGTTTTCCAATTTCGCAGGAAAATCCGCCTCGCATTTGCTCCATCGCAGTTTGTTGCATAGAGGCATTCTCAGAGGCAATCAGGTCTGCCACAGCCTCTGCCTGTGCCAGGTCGAGACGGCCGTTCAAAAAAGCCTTTTGAGTAAACTCCCCCGGTTTGGCCGGCCTGGCACCTTTCAATATAAGTAGGTTCAATACGTTCTGAAGAACGTAATGTGACCCATGTCCGGAGATTTCAATGACATCCTCTTTGGTGTAAGAGCGAGGGGCCTTGAAGATGGATATCAATACTTCATCAATGATAGTGCCCTCATCATCTCTAATGGTGCCCAAATGGACGGTGTGGGAAGCTGCCTTTAAAAGATTCTTTCCTTTAAAGACAGAGTTCACGATGGGAATTGTTTCCGACCCTGAAATCCTGATAATGCCGAGTGCTCCAATTCCGGGAGGAGTTGCTAATGCAGCAATAGTATCTTTTAAGGGAGTCATTTAGTTTTTGAAGCGACTTTTAACTCAATAATAGAAAAGATAGCAGACATCTTCGGTATTGCACCCATTTTTGACTCCTACAAAAAGAAGCAAAAAAGTATGGATGATAGGGTCGATTTAGCGTTTATTTTAAAAAAAGGTATTACTAAGATGTAGCAAATTTTTGATAAAAAGTGGAGTACATAAAAAACGCTTAAACCTTCCTTCCCCTTACTCCCTCACAAACTTCAACAAACGCCCGTCCGGTAACTGCACGAGGTACAGGCCGCTTTGCAGGGAGGTGATGTCTGTCCTTGTGTTCGTAGTGCCTTCTAATAATGGCTTTCCGTTCAGGCTCAGAATCTTGAACGTCCCTCTGATCGAAGATCGCACCTCCAGGTAGCGGCCCGAAGGGTTGGGGAAGACGACAGCCTCCGCCGCATCGTCTGCCGCACCTAGAGGGCAGATCACCGCCTGTGTCTGCGTGGACGTGTTGCCCGCAGCATCCCTATACGTCCATGTAATAGTAGTGCTTGCCGTGATAGGAAAGCTCGCATTGGTAGTGGCTCTGATGGTTCCGTCATCACAATTATCTGTGGCAGTGGGGGCGGTCAGGTCTGCCATTGTTGCAACCGGACACTCTCCGGTAAGCACCGGCAAGTTCGATATTTCCGGCTCCGGGGCTTCGGTATCCCCGATGGTCACCTGTTGCGTTTGTGTAGCCGTGTTGCCCGCACCGTCGTCATACGTCCAAGTGATCATCCTGCTTTGTGTAATGGGCAGGGAGGT
>JAPPDO010000034.1:2140-5258 GCA_028821635.1 Ekhidna sp. | reverse complement strand
CTCCGTAACGGGTCTTCTCATCTTTTTACGATTGATAAACAGATCAAAATCGGGGATGCCATCCAGCAGATGAACGGAAAAGGCATTGACCAAGCCCCCGTTATCTCCGGCAATGTGTTTGTCGGGAGTATCTCCGACAGTAAGATTCTTTCAAGTCTGATTGATAATCCTAAACTTAAAGACCGGCCGGTTGCTGAAATCATGGACCGAGGCTTTCAATTTGTATCTTCACATGAGACCATTGAAGTAATGTATTCAATACTGGGGAAAGACAAGAAAGCACTTTTAGTGAGAGATGATGGAAATAAGGTTCACATTATCACACAAAGCGACCTTTTGGTGGCCATGATGAATGAATAAACTTCAATCACACTTCCAGGCAACCTGCTCAATTCCTTATTTACTGTCTTGACAGGCTCCCCGAGGGTTTTTTAATGGATGAACTCAACTCAACCCATCGGAATTTTTGACAGTGGCATCGGAGGGCTGACCGTCACAAAGGTTATTAAGGAAATACTGCCCAATGAATCCATTATCTACTTCGGCGATACAGCGCACCTTCCTTACGGGGGTAAGTCTACTGCCGCCATTCAGGCCTACTCTGCCCGAATTGCTGATTATTTATTGAATCAGAGCTGTAAGGTAATATTGATCGCCTGTAATTCGGCATCGGCGGCGGCCTATGATCTTGTGAGAAAGCTTATTGGGAAAAAGGCGATGGTCTTTGATGTCATTAATCCTACAATTGATTACATAAGCGAGAATAGCTGCAATCAAAAAATCGGATTAATTGGAACGCAGCAAACAATAAACTCAGGGGTCTACGCTGAAAAAATTAGCGCACTAAATCGGAATATTGATTTTGTTGCTTTGGCCACGCCCCTCTTGGTTCCAATGATTGAAGAAGGCATTTACGAAGACCGGATCAGTAGGGATATTATCAAAAGATACCTTTCAGATCAATCGCTGGAGACGATCAATGCTTTAATTCTGGGCTGTACGCATTATCCTATCATCAAAAAGCAGATTGGAGCGTATTTTTCGGAAGTCGGAAGGGAAGTTGAGATTATTGATTCTGCCGAAACTACTGCAAAGGCACTCAGGTCACATTTAGAATACCATCACTTACTTGCAAAAAGGAAGAGCAGAGTCGATGAATTTAAGGTCTCCGATCACACTTCTTCGTTTGAGAGAATCACCAACATATTTTTTGGAGAAGAGGTGCATCTAGCACAAGTCCCAATATGGGAGACGCTTAGATAGCGCACATTGAGATTATTGAGCGGCTCCGGTGGAATCGTTCACTTATCTTTTCTCATCCCACTTCTCAATGTAAAACCAGCCTGTATGCCCACAGAGACCCGTGTAATACGGTGCTGTCTTCATCCTTTTGAGCGGCTCGCCTGTTTTTTTACCCGGGTTCCCGACCGTAAAATCCAACACCCGTTTACCCGTCCTGTCCATAGCAAACCGGAGCTATATGTGGTCTTTTTTGAACCGATATAGCTGCACAACGCATCTACCTCCTTCGCTTGGATGCTTTGACCGGAACGTCTTAAAGCCTTCAACCCTTTCCCATACTTTTTCACCCAGTTGATTACGCTCACATGGCTCACCCCTACGATGCGTTCAATACTTCTAAACCCTAATCCTTCCAGGTAGAGCCTCAAAGACAAACGAATGTAGTAAGGGTCTATTCCTTTACCTAACTTGGCAACCGTAAAGTTGTATTGGCAGGATTTGCATTGATAGCGTTGTTTCCCTGCACTCTTTCCATTCTTGACAAAATCTTTGGCATGACATTTGGGACAACACGTAATTTTTGTATACATCGGTTTTTATCGTAAACATACTGAATGCTGGCAATATCACAAACAGTTAGTGGCTGTCTTTAAAATTTTCTTTAGTTTTAGCGAAGGTTTTAAAATAACATCACAAATGAAAAAAACGGTTTATCTGATCGGATTAGTCATTGCATTGGGGGGTTCAGCCCAAGATAAAACAGCCATTAAGTTTGCAAAAACAATTACCGCAGCGGATTTGGAGTCTCATCTTTCTGTGCTGGCATCGGATGAATATGAGGGACGAGAGACAGGGAAAAAGGGCCAGAAGATGGCTGCTGAATACATTGCGGAGCACTTTGAAAAACTTGGAATCGAAGCCCCTGTTGATGGGTCTTATCTTCAAAAATTTGATCTGGTGCAGTCACAACTTGAGAAAGTTTACCTTCAAAAAGAAGGAGATGAGAAGAAAGGGTTTAGGGACTTCCTCTATTACTCCAAAGCAGAGACCATGGGGGAAGAATACATAAAGGTGGTGATGGCCGCTCAAGCGTCAGATAAAAAACTGTTTAAAGGTGCTTATGTGGTTTTTGTTTCTGAAGAATTTGGGGGCTTTGGAGAGTTTATTGAGGAAGCGAAGGAAGCAGGCGCAAAAGGATTTGTCCTGATCCTTCAAGATGATGAAGTGTATGAATCGCTGCTCTCCAGAGTAGGCCCCTATTTTCAAAGACCCAGCATGGGTACCAGGGATAATGAAGCAGCCAAACTGATCGTTGGGAAAACGGATTTAGCCGAATGGATGTTTGGAAAACCACTCCCTGAGATCAAGGAAGGGGCAACCACGTATTTGATCTTCAACGCTGATTATTTAGACAAGCCTGTTTCAACAGAAAATGTGCTGGGCTTTTTAAGGGGATCCGAGAAGCCGGAGGAGGTTCTGGTTATTACTTCACATTATGACCACATAGGAGTGATAGACGGGGAGGTTAACAATGGGGCAGATGATGATGGTTCAGGTACCGTTACCGTATTAGAGATCGCCGAAGCTTTTACGAAATCTTCCGAAAAAAATAAGGGCCCAAAAAGAAGCATTCTTTTCATGACCGTGACAGGTGAAGAAAAGGGACTGCTGGGTTCTAAGTACTACACCGATACAGACCCTATATTCCCTCTTGAGCATACCGTTGCAAATTTGAATATTGACATGGTGGGCCGAATTGATCCGGAACATGAAGAAAACCCGGAATACATATACCTCATTGGCTCTGACAAGTTGTCCACAGAGCTGCACCAACTTTCCGAAAGGATGAACCAAACCTATACGAATCTGGAGTTGG
>JAPPDO010000034.1:0-2130 GCA_028821635.1 Ekhidna sp. | reverse complement strand
ATAATGACGAAAATGATCCAAACAGATTTTATTACCGATCAGATCATTACAACTTTGCTAAGAACAACATCCCCATCATCTTTTATTTCAATGGGACACATCCGGACTATCACAGACCCACCGACACGATTGAAAAAATAGCATTTCAAGTTATGGAAAAGAGAGCCAGACTCATCTTTCATACAGCATGGGAAATAGCCAATAGGGAGAACAGGATAAAGGTTGATAAGATTAGGTAATTATGTTCTTAATCAAAGAAGTTCAAATAGTCAATGAAGGAAACATTAAAGTCAGCGACCTTCTCATTAAAAAGGACCTTATTGAAAGAATAGCCCCGAGAATTTCGTCGGAATCAAATCATCAGGAAATTGATGGCAGCGGTATGTATCTGTTCCCCGGAGTCATTGATGATCAGGTTCACTTCAGAGAACCCGGATTTACCCATAAAGGAACCATTTTTTCAGAATCAAGGGCCGCAGTTGCCGGCGGTGTTACTTCGTTCATGGAGATGCCTAATGTCAGTCCGCAAACAGTGACGCAGCAACTGCTTGAAGCAAAATATAAGATAGCCGCAAAGTGTGCACTTGCCAACTACTCTTTCTATCTGGGAAGCACCAATGACAACATGGATGAAGTGTTGAAAACGAATCCTAAAAATGTCTGCGGCATTAAAATTTTTATGGGATCGTCCACAGGAAATATGCTGGTTGACAATCAGCAGACGCTGGAAAACATTTTTAGAAACGCTCCCATTCTCATCGCAACACACTGCGAAGATGAGCGCACTATTCAAAGAAACACCGAAGAATACATCGCAACGTATGGAGATGATATTCCATTTGAATATCATCCGAACATAAGAAGTGAGGAGGCATGTTATCTGTCGTCTTCCAAAGCAGTGGAATTAGCAAAACAATACAATACGCGTTTGCATGTGCTCCATATTTCCACAGGCAAAGAGACCCGTCTTTTTACCAATAAAACGCCTCTCAAAGAAAAGCGAATTACTGCCGAGGCATGTATCCATCATTTATGGTTTGCTGAGGACGACTACAAAGAGAAGGGAGCTTTTATTAAATGGAACCCTGCCATCAAAACGGCTTCTGACAGAAGTCAAATTTGGGAAGCATTACTGGATGACAGAATTGACGTAATTGCAACGGATCACGCACCACACACGTTGGAAGAAAAACAAAATCCTTATACCAAAGCCCCTTCGGGAGGCCCTCTGATTCAACACACGTTAAATGCGATGCTGGATTTTTATCATCAGGGAAAGATTTCACTTGAGCGTATTGCCGAAAAAATGTCTCATGCAGTGGCAGACTGCTTCAACATAGAAAAAAGAGGCTACATTAAAGAGGGGTATTTTGCAGATTTGGTTTTAGTGAATCTGAGTAAGCCGCAACGCGTCACGAAGCACAACATCCGTGCAAAGTGTGGATGGTCCCCCTTTGAAGGATACTCATTCAGTGCCTCCGTTGAGAAAACGTTCGTTTCCGGCCACTTAGCCTACTCAGATCATAAGCTGAATGAGTCCAAAATGGGACAGCGGCTTACATTTGACCGTTAAAAGCGTATAGCGATTTATTCAATCATGTTAGCTTTGTTTGTGCGTTTTAGGAAGAAAACAAATGGTGGTTGTAGCTCAGTTGGTTAGAGCGCCGGATTGTGGTTCCGGAGGTCGCCGGTTCGAGACCGGTCTTCCACCCCACTGAAGTTTTTGGATACCGCTCCGTTTTAGCTATTGTTGCCTGCTGAGCGGTTCCTGTAGATCTCCAAGTGGAATAAAAAATGCCAAAATCCGTGTTGGGTTGCGGGGCGGCTGGATTGATTTTGGCTAGATTTTTCTTTGCTTCGTTTCTTTTTATCAACCACCGTGGAACGTGAAAAAGAAATGAAGAATATCCTTAGTCTAAGCGTAAGTATATCTACGCTTTAATATGTTTTCTATGCTTTCTGTGGGGGTAAGGGAGTTCAATATTTACGCTTGATTGAGTGGTAACTCCAAATCAACTATTTTGCGCAATATGGCTGAATTAACCTCCGAGCGTTCATTAAGGCAAATCAAACTCATGCTTGGCATGTTTCTGGGCATTCTGGCTCTCTACCTGATGCGGGAGTTGTCCA
>JAPPDO010000097.1 GCA_028821635.1 Ekhidna sp. | reverse complement strand
TGAAAGACCTGCAAGGGATCATTAATATATTCCGTATTACACTCCTACTCCGCTTCTAAAGCAGCATCCAGTTCGGAAGAAATCTTGTTGTATTGTTCCGTCTTTTTCAGTGCTTTGTAGATGTATTGAAGTGTTTGCAGAACGTTGATGTCTGAATTGTTGAGCGTGTAAAGCTTTTCCCATATAGGAAGTGTTTCTCTTAGTGTCTCGTCAATCGCAGTTTGAAGTTCCTCATACCTTTTTTTCTCCTTAGGGTCAGGTCTTGGCTTTCCGGGGTAATAATTCAAACTTCCTTGTTCTTTCACAAAGGAGCTCACCTCATTGTAGGAAATAACCCCTAAATTGAATAACGAATTAAAGTGATTTGGGTCTGCTTTCAGTGCCTCGTTGTAGGTGTCAAGTGCTCCTTCTTTATCTCCGGATTCTTCTTTTAGTACTCCTAGTGTAAATAGCAGGTCGGTGTTTTCCGGCTCCGCTTCTATTGCCTTTTCAATGCTTTTTCTTGCCTCCTCCGTCTTTTCCATCTGAATATGGAGATTGACCTCATACTTCATCAAGTCTATATCATCAGGATAGGTTTCTCTTCCTTTTTTAATAATGTCAAGCGCAGCATCAAAATTTTCTTTTTTAAGTTCGTAGTTATACAACTGGAGGAAGACATTCATATCACGAGAACCGGCCTCGTAGGCTTTAGTATAATTTTTGTTGGCTTTCTCATCATCTTGTGCGTAATAAGCTGCGGTCGCAGCATATAATATTGCATTGGTGTCCGAAGGCATGATATAAAATGCTGTTTCAAAGCAATCGGCAGCATCCATGAAGTTTTCCGAGTTATAGCTATTGGATGCCCGATTGAAGTAATACGCATAATATCCCTGTTTTTTAGAGTCTACGTTGGTTACGGTTCCGGTAGCCAGGTCAATGGAGTTTATTTTTTTCTGATCGGGGTCTAACTCCAGTGCTTTATCAAATGCTTGCAGTGAGGTCTCCAGTGCTCCCGGTTCGTTATTAGCCGTGTCAAGTGCAGCGTATACCTGCCCCCTGACAAACCACGTGATTGGGTCTTCTTTTGTTTTTTCATGAGCTATGGCTGCATCAACGATTGATTTTGCTTCTGCATAATCCCTCTTTTTCAGGGCCGCTTCTGCCTGATTGATCTTAGGTTTCTTTTGTGCAAAACCTATCGTTAATATTGCCGCTAAAAAAAGTGTAAAAAAAGTTCTTATCATTTTAGTTATTAATTTATTGTTGATTGTTGGTTTGGTTGTCTGTATTATTTTTCCTGGGTTTTTGATCCTCATCTTCAATCAGGGATATTTTTTCTATGGCTGAGATCTCATCATCTTCGTTTAACTTAATCAGCTTCACCCCCTGAGTGGCCCTTCCCATGACTCTGAGGGCATCAACCGAAGTTCTAATTGCAATGCCCGACTTATTAATGATCATCAATTCATCGCCGTCGGTCACATCCTTTATTGCTACAAGTTTGCCGGTTTTTTCGGTAATATTCAACGTTTTCACTCCTTTTCCTCCCCTTTTGGTTATTCTGTAGTTTTCAAGTCCCGATCTTTTGCCATATCCCTTTTCGGATACCACGAGCAGATTAACCGGTTTTTTATGATTCACACAAACCATCCCTATCACGTATTCGCTCCCGGTTATGCTCATGCCTCTTACTCCGGCGGCCAGCCTTCCCATTACTCTTACATCCGATTCGTGAAAATTAATGGCCTTTCCTGTATTACATGCTATGATGACGTGATTATTTCCATCGGTAAGGCTTACATCAAGGAGTTTATCTCCTTCATTGATCGTGATTGCATTGATTCCGTTTTTACGAGGTCTGCTGTAAGCCTCTAAAGAAGTTTTCTTGATAGTGCCCTTTTTGGTGCACATCACAAGAAAATTGTTATTAGTGTAATCGGGGTCTTCAAGATTTTTGACGTTGATCACCGATCTCACGTTGTCCTGTGCTTCAATATTAATCAGGTTTTGGATGGGTCTTCCTTTTGAGGTTTTGCTGCCTTCCGGCAATTCCCATACTTTGATCCAAAAGACTTTTCCGAACTCAGTGAAAATCAGCAGGAAGTTGTGTGCTGAGGCAATGAATAGATGTTCGGTAAAATCATCGTCTTTTGAGGCGGCGGCCCTGCTCCCTATCCCGCCTCTTCCCTGCGTCCGGTAATCAACCAGCGGTGTTCTTTTAATATATCCCTGATACGATATGGTGATCACCATGTCCTCGTCAGGGATCATGTCCTCAGCAGTGAACTCATCTGCGGTGTGCTCAATGTTGGATCTTCTTTCGTCTCCATATCGCTCCTTCATTCCGTTAAGCTCCTCTTTGATGATTTGCATTCTCAACGCTCTGTCAGAAAGAATTGCTTTTAGTTTATCAATAAGCTGCTTTATTTCTTCATATTCTTTCTGAATCTTATCTCTTTCCAGCCCTGTTAATCGTTGTAACCTCATATCCAGGATTGCTTTTGCCTGAATTTCCGAAAGGCTGAGCTGTGTCATCAATCCCTCTTTTGCCTCATCGGGATCTTTTGAAGAACGTATTAAGTTGATGACTTCATCGAGGTTGTCTAGTGCAATGAGGTAGCCTTCGAGGATATGAGACCTTCTCTCGGCTTCATCCAGTTCATATTGTGTTCTACGGACTACAACTTCATGTCTGTGATCTACAAAATGTTTTATTAGCTCCTTGAGATTGAGTGTCTTGGGGCGACCACCCAGCAGTGCTACGTTATTTATGCTAAAAGAAGACTGAAGTTGTGTCTGTTTGTAGAGGTTGTTGAGCACAACGTTTGGAATTGCATCCCTTTTCAAATCATAAACAATCCGCATTCCCTGCTTATCGGATTCATCTCTGATGTCAGCAATACCATCAATTTTCTTTTCATTAATTAAAGCGGCAGTTTTCTCAATCATGCCGGCTTTATTAACCTGATAAGGTATTTCCGTGACAATGATTTGTTCTTTTCCCGTACCGGTTGTATCAAATTCAGCTTTAGCTCTTAAAACCACCCTGCCCCTGCCTGTTTCATAAGCTGATCTCACACCTTGATAACCATAGATGGTTGCTCCGGTAGGGAAATCCGGGGCTTTTATATGCTGCATCAGTTCTTCAATGGTTATTTCATTATTATTGATGTAGGCGACCACGCCGTTAGCGACTTCTGAAAGATTGTGTGGTGCCATGTTAGTAGCCATGCCCACTGCAATCCCGCTAGCCCCATTAATTAAGAGATTTGGAATCTTCGAGGGGAGCACACTTGGCTCCTCTGTACTGTCGTCATAGTTGGGAACGTAATCAACGGTATTTTTTCTGATGTCATTAAGTAATTCTTCAGAAATTCTTCGCAGTCGGGCTTCTGTGTATCTCATGGCGGCGGGGGAGTCACCATCAACTGAGCCGAAGTTTCCCTGCCCGTCAACGAGCGGATACCTCATTGACCATTGCTGAGCCATGCGAACCATAGCGTCGTAAACTGCGGTATCGCCATGCGGGTGATATTTACCTAATACATCCCCTA
Source organism: Ekhidna sp. (assembly GCA_028821635.1). Classification (GTDB taxonomy): domain Bacteria; phylum Bacteroidota; class Bacteroidia; order Cytophagales; family Cyclobacteriaceae; genus Ekhidna. The sequence continues at coordinate 1,743 of JAPPDO010000097.1, read as the reverse complement.
CTATTCGGGCGCATTTCTTGTAGGGTTTATTATAATTGACACCCAATTCATCCATTCCATAGAGTATCCTTCGATGAACCGGTTTTAGTCCATCTCTAACATCCGGTAGTGCTCGGGAAATAATGACGCTCATCGAATAGTCAATGTAAGCACCTCTCATTTCCTGTTCTATGTTTATTGGGATAATGTTCTCTTGGGAACCAGGTAAGTTTTCAATTTCTCCTTCTGCCATTTATGTTGCTGCTAGGTCATTAAAAATCAGGTCGTAATTTAATCATTTTTGATGCCGATCACTTACGTTTTTTGGGTTTTATCCTGTTTTTTCTACTTGGCAAGTGTTGATTTAACTTTTTGTGATTCTCCCCTACTTTGGGATTCTGCCTTTTCCAAATCGACTGACCTCTTACTTCTATTTTTTTCCCTGTCTTTGGATTCGTATAAACGTGTTTTAATTGCGTGTGATCGCTTTTCATTGGTGAGCGTGGAATCTCGGGGATATTGATGCTGAGGCCGACGTGGAGAAAAAAGGCCGGATGACTGTGTTTTACCGAAGCCCCGTCAGGGAGGTTCACCTTGTATGACTTAATATCAAGACTTGGCCTTATTATAAGTCTAACATATTCTGACCGGTTATTTTCAAAACTTATCCCCACGTTATAATAAAGACCTTTTGAAATTGCAGATCGGTTGAACTGAGGGCCCGCATTTATTTTACCAACATTCAGCTCAGCTACAAAATCCCAATACCAAAAAGAATGGAACTTGTAACCTAACATTCCATAAAATCTGGTAAATTTTGTTTTTTTAAAATTTGGTTGATATGCTCGAATTTGATCTCTGAGCGAGGTTGATTCTAACGACCGCAAAAACTGAAATTCGTGAGAATACCCTATCCCTACTCTGAAGTTTTGATATTGATAATGAATCATCAAGTTAATGGGAATGCCGTCTGCGGTGCCTTTAAAACCAACGTTTACACTGTCTGTATTGAGTAGTAAGACTCTATCTGATCGTGTTTGAACACCTGTTTGAGGGTTATTTAACCAATTGGTAAATCCTGTAAAACCAATGCCCGGCTCCATGTCATTGTTGAAAATAAACTGGCTTATCTCATCCTGATAAAAATAAACTCCGGAGAACTCATGCTTGTAGGTGGTGGACCCATAACCTGTCGTCAGCGTGATGCTTAATTTATTCAGGAAGATACGAAGAGGGTTTCTGTAAATATCATATTTGGAGTAAATGTCATTTTGGGACAATCCTACGAAGGGCAGCATTGAAACAATTATTACTAGTCGGTATTTTTTGGCTTGTTTTGTCACGCTCAAGTCAAAATCCGGGTTTGTTTTATTCGTTTCCGGTGATAACCAAAAATTAAGGTTTTGTAGAAAGAAACTTTTATTGCGTAATCAGGAATCATTTTATTTTCTATTATGGGGCTGAATATGAACATCCGATTGGAAGTATTCAAAAGCAAAGCGTTCGGCTTCATTTAAACATCTGACAAAACATTTGAAAAACGGGAATTTTATCCAGTCCCAATTTTTCTCCGATGGTTAGAAGCCGCTGATACTCAGCCTTTCCAATTTTATGTTTATCGTTGATAATGTCCTCATCATTTTCAAGGAAAAAGCTGGCAATGAACCGAATGACTATGTAAGGAGATTCTAAAACAACTTTTTTAAACTCCAGATAGTCTGTTTCTTTATTTGAATCAAAAGGTGTAAGGTTTAATTCATCCAA
>JAPPDO010000096.1 GCA_028821635.1 Ekhidna sp. | reverse complement strand
TTGATTTTAAGGATTGCCATGATTTTTGTTTTTGTTCGTATCATGTCTTCGCTGAGCAAACCAATAACGATTTAAACCCCAAGGGCACACAAAGGACACGGAGAAGCCATGGAGGGCACGGAGGGATGATGGAAAAGCGAGCTTATAAAGCGTGATGGAATAGTTCTTTGTATCTGTTGTTTAATCACGTATCTGTGTGAAATTTGCAATACCAAATATTTTTTATTTGTATTCCGAATAAAAACTAATTATGCTGCCGGTATCAGACATTGAAAGGAACTTCGAGAGATTTGTAAAAGGATTGGAGAAGAGGGGCATTGAAAATGCGGAAAAGTCCCTCAAAGCTATCCTGACAAAAGATAAATTGAGACGGGTGCTTCGAGGTGAACTGGATGAAGTGCTACATGAGTCCAATATTCTGTCAAAGGAAATTGGGAGTTTATTTCAGCAGGGGAAAAGAGCGGAGGCTGAGGAGGCGAAGTGTAAAACGAGCAGTTTAAAAGAGAAAAGTAAAGAGCTTAACGGCGAACTGAGCCATATTCAAAATGAACTCAATGATATACTTTTCAATCTCCCCAATATCCCACACGAAAGTGTTCCTGTAGGAAGTACTAAGGAGGAGAATAAAATTGTAAAAGTTTTTGATGAGACGATCCCGCAGTTAAAAGGGGATAAAAAACCACACTGGGAGCTTATTGAGGAGTATGATATTATTGATTTTGAGTTGGGTAATAAGGTGACGGGGGCCGGTTTTCCATTTTATAAAGGCAAGGGAGCAAGGTTAGTCAGAGGCATGATTAACTATTTTCTGGATGAGGCTGTCAGTGCAGGATACGATGAAATTCAGCCGCCTATTGTCATTAATGAGGCTTCCGGTTATGGTACAGGCCAGCTTCCCGATAAAGAAGGACAGATGTATTATTTGGAAGCCGATGGTATTTACATGATTCCTACTGCGGAGGTTCCTATTACTAATATGTATCGTGATAAGATAATTCCCGCTGATAGACTTCCTTTAAAAAATGCGGGCCATACGCCCTGCTTTAGAAGAGAAGCAGGCTCATGGGGGGCGCATGTTAGAGGGTTAAACAGACTGCACCAATTTGATAAGGTTGAGATTGTGCAGATCGTCGATCCGGAAAAGTCGTATCAGGTACTCGACGAGATGGTTAGCCACGTTGAGGCGTTGATTAAGTCATTAGGGCTGCCATACAGAATTTTGCAGTTATGTGCCGGTGATCTTGGATTCACATCTGCTTTGACATACGATTTTGAAGTTTACTCTATTGCTCAGGAAAGATGGCTGGAGGTCAGTTCCGTATCTAATTTTGAAACCTATCAATCCAACAGACTAAAGCTTAGAATCAGAGGTAAAGAAGGTAAAAAGAGGCTGGCGCACACATTGAACGGGAGTGCATTAGCATTACCAAGAGTGATGGCTGCCCTTCTTGAGAACAATCAGGCTGAGGGAAGCATAAAAATGCCAAAAGTGCTGCATCCATATCTTGGTTTTTCAAAGATAATCAAATAAATTCATCTCACGAAACCGTATCTTCATTTAATACGAATCTTTTTGATTTGTACAGGGTTACGAGACTTTTTGCATAATTGATGACGTTACGTTAAAAGAACTCATTTTGCTCATCTTATAAGGGGAAGCTTAAATTGAACTTATGTTAAAATAATACTTCCCAACAAGTATGAAGAGTGAAGCTCTCAGCGATTTCTTGAGGGCTTTTTTTGTTGTTTAATTTTGTGAGGTTTAAAACTAGTTGATGATATGGCACTAAAATGTGGAATTGTTGGCCTACCGAATGTGGGAAAGTCTACCCTTTTTAATGCACTCTCAAGTGCCAAAGCAGAGGCTGCAAACTTCCCGTTTTGCACTATTGAACCCAACCTAGGGGTCATCTCTGTGCCGGACGATCGGTTGGAAATTCTGTCGTCACTGGTAAACCCGCAGAAGGTACTTCCCACGGTGATTGAGTTTGTAGACATCGCCGGACTCGTGAGGGGGGCGAGCAAAGGTGAAGGACTGGGAAATCAATTCCTGACAAACATTCGTGAAGTGGATGCCATTGTTCATGTCATTCGCTGCTTTGAGAACGATAACATTGTTCATGTCTGCGGAAAGATTGATCCGATTGAAGATAAAGAAGTCATTGACACAGAGTTGCAACTGAAAGATTTGGAATCAGTTGATAAGAAAATACAGCGTTTAGGAAGAACAGCCAAGTCCGGAGATAAAGAAGCAAAAGCAGCCTATGAAGTGCTTATCCGGTTTAAATCTCATTTGGAAAGCGGACACAATGCCCGAACGCTGAATGTGGAGAAGGATCAGAGGGTCTTTGTAAAAGACCTTCAACTACTAACAGATAAGCCCATCATTTACGTTGCCAACGTGGAAGAGGAGTCTGTGAATGGCGGAAATGAATGGAGCAGAAAACTTCAAGAACATGTAGCCCCTGAGAATGCACAACTAATAATTGTCTCCGCAGGATTAGAAGCCCAGATAGCCGAATTTGATGATCCGGAGGAGAAGCAGCTATTTTTAAAGGAATATGGATTGAGAGAGTCCGGATTCAATCGTCTTATTAAAGCTTCGTATACTCTTTTGGATTTAATTACTTATTTCACGGCTGGGGAAAAGGAGGTAAAAGCCTGGACAATTAAGAAAGGATGCAAGGCACCTCAAGCCGCCGGGGTCATACATACCGACTTTGAAAAAGGATTTATCAAGGCGGAGGTAATAAAGATTCCTGATTATCAACGTTACAAAACGTCGGCAGGCTGCAAAGAGGCCGGTAAACTCGCCATTGAGGGCAAAGAATATGAAGTAAAAGATGGAGATGTGATGCACTTCCGATTTAATGTTTAATTGCTGATAGACCCAAACCGCTTATAGCCAACAACCTCATCGTTGATGGTTCCGGGTCTTCTGTAATAGACTATTATTTCGTATTCATTTTCGGTTTCAAAGTGACTTCCTTCTAACTGATAAGATGGTTTTGAGGAGCCCTCCACCGCATATAAGTAGTCGTAGTAGCCCTGCTTGAGTAAAATAGTGGTTGAGTAGCGTTGGTTCGATGAGTCATATTTTAAAAGGTTTTCATCATTCATTCGCCAATCATTAAATCTTCCAATAACATAAACATTTCCCTTAATCGGGTCACTTTTTAAATTGAATTGAACTTTTGCGTAATTAGCGTTTAAAAGACGCTCTCCCGGGTTATTATTTTGGAGAATATACCTCCCATTAAGGTCTTGAAAGTTTAACGTGTAAGGAAGTGATGCTCTGGATTTGTCTAATCCTAAGATAGCTTGAATAGAGGTAGCAGAAGTGATGATTTTAGATACGTTTCTATCGGCGACGCTCAGCGTTCTTAAATCTGCAAACCGAAATTCATTCCAACCTGAAATATTCGTAGTTAAATTCAGGTGACGATATTCAAGCACTCCCTCGTTTGCCAGTATTAACGTGGGCGGAATGGTCTTAATTGCAGTGTACCAGTTGTGATTTTGTAAAATGAGGGGAGAAATATCCTTTGAGGGTATGTTTACAGGCAGTCTTCCATAGTCGATTGAAAACTCTATCTGCTGATTTTCTTCCCTTCTGTTAATGGTAGTACTCACTCTTACCACATGGTCAATAGATGCGACCGTTTCATAAACTATAAACCTTCTCGTAAATAGCAAGTCATAAGGATTGGCTCTTCTAAAGACCGCTAAAACGTAATTTCCGGTTATTAAGGGTTTTGGAAGGCTTGATTGATAGTTTATGTAGGACTGAACAGTATTCAGGGAATAATTAAAATCTGTAATCCTAAAATTGTTGATTTCATTCAGGAACTCCATATCTCTAAGTTGAGATTTGACCCAGTCTTTGTTACAGTGAATGATTTTAAAGCTAAGGTTTTCAAATTGATCCGTAAACAGATCAAAGTTTAATCCAAGAAGTCCGCCTTCATTCAGGTTAGTTACAGGGTTATCAAGCATGCTTACCTGTTGGTTAATCAATGGACCTAAAACCACATTCCCAACAATATCTTCATAATCGTAATTATCAAAAATTATTTGTTTTTGTATTACACTTTTTTGGGGCACTATGGGTTCGCAATTGACTAATAAAACAACTGGAAGAAAGATTGCTGTTGTCAAAATGTTTTTCATAACTTTAAACTAAATGTTTAAATCCAAATTAAGGATTACAACCATCATGTTCTCTTTTAGTGTCTAATTAAATGTGTTCTGAAAATAAACTCATAGCAGGATGTAAGAAAGGCAAGCGAGAGTTCCAACAGGCACTTTACGATAAATATTGCGATGGGATGTATTTGATTGCATTGAGATATTCAAAAATAGATCAGGAAGCTAAAGATATTCTTCAAGAAGCTTTTCTAAAGGTTTTCAGAAATATTAATAAGCTGAGAAAAGAATCCTCGCTGGCCAATTGGATAAGAAAAATAGTGATTAATACAGCATTAAATCATCAAAGAAGCAAACTTTATCTCTATCCTATGGTAGATGTAGAAGACCTCAAAGATAGGGAGATGCAGGGGGCTGTTCTTTCGCATTTAAGCTATGAGGAGATTTTAGCGTTGATTCGGGAGTTGCCAAGTGGATGTCAACTGGTTTTTAATTTGTTTGCAATTGAAGGCTACAAGCATCACGAGATTGCAAAAATACTCAATATAAGCGAGGGGACTTCCAAGTCACAATACCTCAGAGCTAAATCAATACTCATTGAAAAAATAATAAGAAGAGAGAAATACGATGGCACGAGGGAAGTTTGAAGCGGATATAAAGCAGAAGTTTGAGGGAAAATCATCTGGTGTTCCTGACTCTATTTGGGATAACATTGACACAGAACTAAATGTAAGCCTGCTGAAATCTTATTCTAGGAAAAGTAATAGGTATAAATGGGCTTCTACTGCGGCAATTCTGCTTGCTTTCGGTTCTCTGGCCGTCCAACTTTTCCCCTTTGAATCTACCGAAAAACCGATCTCGGCAGACTCCAGCTACAATGCACTCTTGGAGCGTAGTTATGCTTCTACAAGCAGCAACCTCCAGCGAGCATGGCCACCGCTGGATTTCTCTATGTTTAAACCGGTGATCGTTCATCAAAGAAATGATACTCCAATCGCACACCACTCACCGGCTTTAGATAATAAAAAAAACGAAGACAGAAATTTTCCGAAAATTCATAGGGTAGCTTCCAAACGGTATCCTGAATATAAGATTAATCTGAAAGGTGATATACATCCCTATATTCAAGCCCTTCCAAATCATCAAAGTA
>JAPPDO010000047.1:1189-5304 GCA_028821635.1 Ekhidna sp. | reverse complement strand
AATTGTATACGATAAACAATATCATTTCGTGCGGACATTTCTATTAAGTCATTTCTTAGGCCGCCGTCACCAGCCACAATAAATCTGGCTTCCGGTTTGCTTTCCAAAATCTTCTCAGCGATTTGAATAAATAGCTGCGGCCTTTTCTGACCACTCAGCCTGCCTGCGAAGAGAACAACGAGCTCCTCGAATTTATTCTCATAGCTTGAGCCTGATGGAAGATCGGTTCCGTGATAAACGACTTTGATCTTTCTCCTGTGAATACCGTAATACTGATTAATTCTATTGGCGGAGTATTTACTTACCGTTAATATAAGATCAGAGTGTTCAAAAGCCCGCTGCTCAATATCAAAAACCCATGTATGATTAACTGAAGAGATACGGTCTACATCAAGTGAATGCACATGAAGCACTAACGGTTTTTTTGTGATTTCCTTTATCTGAAGTGCGGCCTCAAAAGCGACCCAGTCATGTGCATAGATGAGATCAAAGCTCAGGTTCCTGATTTCTCGGAGGATTCCATCAGTGAATGCGGTAAGTTCAGACCTGACCTCTGAGAACACCTCCCCGCTGACCTCCTCGTCCTTAGATTCGGCATAAGTATATGGCCCCAACTGGCTTGCTATTTTGACCCTGGTGATGTCCTTTATAATTGAATCATCGTCAAATGTTTCAGTGCTAATCTCCTTATCCTGAGTTTTGATATTTTCCGGTTGAATAATTGTCAGAGAAATCTTCTTAGCGAGTTCATTAGCTATTCTGTGGACGGCCACTCCGGCACCACTCATTTCAGACCCGGAAGACCCCGGAGATATCATCAATATTTTCATGAAACTAAACTTTATAATTTAATAATTTTATTTGATATACTGGCATTCCTCTCATGAAACACAACTGTCTATTTCAGGATCACTGAACCAACGGTCGATGTTAGTCAGATACCTGAATTCACAAACCTTAATAGACATCTAAAGGTTGCACAATTTTAAAATTTTTATACTGAATTTGTCTCTAATCTATTCCATCCATCAGACTCAACCGTAAAATTAGTTCCGGCAATACCTTTGACTTCTCCTCTTTGCTAAACTTAAAAATAAATTTACCAATAATCTTAGCTTTCAGTATCTGTCTTTTTACCATTTGAAGTGGTAATTAAGAGATCTTTAAAGTTTTTGGGGACATTCAGGTGATAACCTGAATCAGACTTCACAAGATTTTTTGTGTAGTCATCACCATCTACCATCACCAACTTTGCTTCAGGGAAATGGTGGAAAAGGATATTAAATTCTTTGTAGACGCTTTCATATTTGCCGCAAATAGTTTGCTCCAATAAAAAGACAGAAGAGGTTTTAGAGGTCTTAAATTCTCTTATGAGGAACTCCTCTTTTTTATATTCCATCCCCTCACCGGGATCTTCATAAATCTCAGCCACGTTCTCCTCTTCGGAATAGTAAACATCAAGCGTCAATTGATCATATTGGAACTCATCTACGTATTGCATGGCAGGTTGTTTGGGGACAATCGCACCGGCCTTGACAAAAATCGGGATGGTCTCCAGAGGAGTCGCTACCTCTATCTCTGCCCCTCCTGCTAACTCCTCATCGGTCCAATAGTTAAACCAGGTTCCCTCCGGCAGATAGAGCTTTCGGGATGTTGTGTTCTCTTCTGAAACAGGCACAATCAATAAGTGATCTCCAAACATGAACTCTTCCTCTCGATAAGAAACTTCAGGGCTGTCGGGAACCACAACGTTCAGCGACCGGATCATTGGCAAACCCTTATGGCAATACTTCCAGAAAGTAGTATAAATGTATGGAAGCAACTTGTATCTCAGCTCAATATATTTGCGTATAATATTCGTATATCCTTCTTCAAAGATCCAGGGTTCCTTATTCCCATGATCTCCTGATGAATGTGTTCTGAAGAAGGGATGGAAAACAGCCATCTGTATCCATCTGACATACAATTCTGCGGAGGGCGTTCCGATAAAACCACCTATGTCAGACCCGCAAAAGGAAACACCTGACGCACTTAATCGCTGGCATTGAATATTGGCAATTTTCATGTGTTCCCATGAGGCGACATTATCTCCTGTCCACACCGATGCGTATCTCTGAATGCCTGCGTATGCAGAACGGGTAATTACAAATGTTCGTTTATTGTGTTGAAATCTTTTTAGGCCGTAATAGGTTGATAGTGCCATCAGCGAGCCATACACATTGTGACCCTTCCGATGGGAACACGGATGCCCGTCATAGTCATGTCTGATATCCATCGGGAATGTCCCTTCTTCAAAAACAGCCGGTTCGTTCATGTCATTCCATACGCCGGCCACACCGTCCGCTGCTAATCCTTCAAAAAGCTCCTTCCACCAATCTCTGACCTTTGGGTTAGTGAAATCAGGAAAGTGGCACAGACCCGGCCAAACGCTGCCCTTCATCAACGCACCATCGGCACGCGTGCAGAAATAGTGGTTCTTAATGCCTTGTTGGTAGACATGGTAGTGCTTATCGACTTTGATTCCCGGGTCGATAATTACGACTGTTTTGAAACCATCGTCTTTAAGGTCGCTTATCATTTTGCTCGGATTGGGAAAGTGTTCATTGTTCCAAGTAAAGCAGCGAAAGCCGTTCATGTAATCAATATCCAGATGGATGGCATCACAGGGTATTTTTCGGTTCCTGAATTCTTCTGCAATGTCTCTTACCGTCTTTTCAGGATAATAGCTCCATTTACTTTGGTGATACCCTAACGCCCACTTTGGAGGCATGTCCGCTTTGCCGGTGAGTTCGGTAAATCTTCTGGTGACATCAAGCGGCTTGGGGCCATTGATAAAATAATACCTCATTTCACCCCCCTGCGCCCAGAAGCTAACGACATTCTCTCGCTCTGCGCCAAAATCAAAAAAAGATCGAAAAGAGTTATCCATAAACAAGCCATAGCTGGAGTTGATGGTATGGCCAATGTAGAAAGGAATGTTTTTATAAACCGGATCGGTCTCATTTCCATAGCCATAGCAGTCTGTGCCCCAGAGTTGTTTACGGGAACCATGCAGATTTAGCTTCCCCGTCTTATCGCCAAGACCGAAGAAGTTCTCATCCTTTCTAAGAAACTTGGTGCAAATGACAACATCACCACCATAATGAGGCTCATCTTGCCAGTGATAGCCTTTTTCGTCTTTAAAGAGCACTTCTCCATTCGAATTCAGAATGGTGGTTTTTAGATTTTCTTTGTAAATGTAGCATTTGACTGTTTCAGTATGAATGGCATAGTAAGTCCCTCTTTCTTTAAAATCAATCGTTACATCTGCCGGCTTAAAGTCAGAATCTACAGCATAAGAAAAATCATCTTCAAAATAACCATGATTGGCGTAGCGAAATTTTAATATATCATTTGTTAAGACATTTATTTCCAATGAACACGTCGCTGAATGAAAGTAGAATATGTTCCCCACTTTGTCCCAGCTTTCACATGCTGACGGGAAATAGTCTTTACTCTCCTCTTGCTCAAATTTCTCAATGTAATTACCACTGAAATCTGACTGATTTTCAGGGATTCCATCCAAAATGTCTTTGTTTTCTTCTGTCATAGTGAGGCAAAATAATCCGATGAAGAAACACAGCACACCATAATTCCGATAAAATCTATTCTGAAAACATTTTTTAGCTTATCGTGATAATCGGATAGCTGCTGCCATCAATTTTTGCAAAGATTACATGGCTCCGAATCGGAAGATTTTAATTTCTACCACAAACATAATCATTATGATGGTAGCTATCCGAGCCGCCCCGAACGATTTATAAACTAACATCCGGAGAGATGGTTGAATAATTGATGAGTTAGAAAAACTTTCCAAACCCATCCATTTTTTTTTGATTTTATTTTAAGAAAAACATACCTTTGTGTATTCTTGTAAAAAATTAGTTATCATTGCACCATAATTCTAAATAGTATCAACATGAAAAAGATAGATAAAATACAACCGATCCTTACAGTGGCAGTAGGCAGCAGTTTGAATGGAAATAGTCTGCCCCCCCCCCCCCCCCCCCACCCCCCCCCCCACCCACACACACAACCCAATACCCCCCCACAACACCTCCACCGCCACTACAACC
>JAPPDO010000047.1:0-1179 GCA_028821635.1 Ekhidna sp. | reverse complement strand
AAAATAAAATAAATAGAAGAAAAAAAAAAAGAAAGAAAACACCACCAGCTTAACCCGGCGACGGCCAGCGTTGAGAAGCAAAATACAACCCCCCCCCCCCCCCCCCCCCAGTTAAATATTTTCCGGGAATTATCCTAATCAGCATCCTTCTCCTTGCCTGTAAGAAAGACGACGACGGCCCTGTGGCAAGCATCACCGCCGCAGAGACCGACGTGCGGGTGCCGGCAAGCATGGGCAGCTATGAGATAGCCATTACCGCTTCGGGCACTGCGTGGACGGTCACCGAAGAGATCGCATGGCTGGAGGCCGTGAAGGTGGACAATACGACACTGAGGGTATCACATGACGAAAATCCTGAGACGGTTGAGCGATCAGGCACCGTCACAGCCACAATCAGCGACCAGTCCGTAGACATTACCATCACACAGAATGCCGATAAGCGGCCTGCCTTTGCCCAAGATGCAGCCATTGCCGATCAGACCTACAAACGGAACGTGGAAATCCCCGCACTCACGCTGCCACAAGCCACAGGCGGCGACGGTGCGCTGACCTACAGTATAAGCCCTGAACTGCCCGCAGAATTGACTTTTAACGCCACCGAAAGAGCGATGACAGGTACGCCTGAAAGTGACCTGCCGCCAACCACGTTTACTTATACCGCCACGGATGAGGACGGAGACACTGCCGAACTCACCTTTACCATCACCATAGGTGCTGTGCCTGCCTTTGCCGACGGTGCGGCCATTGCCGACCAGACTTACAGACAGAGCGTGGAAATCCCCGCACTCACGCTGCCACAAGCCACAGGCGGCGACGGTGCGCTGACCTACAGTATAAGCCCTGAACTGCCGGCGGGATTATCCTTTGATGCAGGCACCAGAAGGCTGTCAGGCAAGCCGGAAAGTGACCTGCCGCCAACTACGTTTACTTACACGGCTGCGGATGAGGACGGAGACACTGCCGAACTCACCTTTACCATCACCATAGGTGCTGTGCCTGCCTTTGCCGACGGTGCGGCCATTGCCGACCAGACTTACAGACAGAGCGTGGAAATCCCCGCACTCACGCTGCCACAAGCCACAGGCGGCGACGGTGCGCTGACCTACAGTATAAGCCCTGAACTGCCGGCGGGATTATCCTTTGATGCAGGCACCAGAAGGCTGTCAGGCAAGCCGGAAA
>JAPPDO010000327.1 GCA_028821635.1 Ekhidna sp. | reverse complement strand
TTCAGTGGAAGATAGATAACATACTCAGCAGGAATAGCAACAGTACACAGAATTTCATAAACGAATTATTTATAAATTGGCATTAGTTATGGAGAGAGCTTTGAGTATAAAGTTTGACGAAAGGCTCAACCGGTATAATTTAGAGGCATAAGTTACAAAATAAGTTCTCCTTACGTCAACTTTAGTGGTGCCGCCGTGAGCCGTCGTACATTCAAAAGCACCCTCCTCAAAGCGATCAACACCCTGATAGATTGGACTCGTTATCAAATGACATTGACAAGATTTATAGTCAGGGCAAGTCCAAAAAAGAGGAGTCAGCCTATCTGGGGCTTCTCTTATTTAAAATGCTTTTAATAGGCATTTGGTATGATTTAAGTGATATGAATATAGAAGATATGATAAGGGAAAACCTCTGTGGGATGCTTTTTTGTTATTTTATGATTAGAAGGTAAGGTGCCCGACGACTATCGTGTATTAAGCCGCTTTCAGACTCAGTTAAGTGCCAAAGGTACTTTTGATCAGTTGTTAGCTAAGCTCAACAGTTAAATTATTTATGCAAAGGTCTCATATCATATTTTGTCTATCCTTACCAAGAAAACAGAAAAGTATAGCAAAGCATGGATGCAATTTACTTTTAGGTGACAAAGGTTAAGCGAATGAAAGAACACCAATAGCGATTTGCTCGTCTCATACCAGTTTCACTTTTCCGGTGACATAGGCTCTTTTCAATATTAAAAAGAAAGGTATCCACCAGATGAAGTCATTGGTTATGAGTGTATAAAAAAATCCAAAAGGAACGTTGCCCTGAGCGTAGTTCATGACAAATCCTAACGGCCCAAATATCTTTCCGAGAAAGCCTACCGCTACAATAGGCCAGTGAGTAATCGGGTCTTGTGCTCCCCACCAATATCCTAAGCCATAAACTCCTATGACCATACCCATTCCCTGCCAAATCATAGAATGAAGGGGCGTGTCCATCCCTACCAACTCAAAAAAATGATTAGGGAACAATACTACCCAAGCACCCCAGAGGAGATTATAGATGGCTGCGGTTCGGAGGGTTAAACTTTGCCAATTATTATTCATGAATGATGAAACCTAACTGACGTTGAATTGTTAGTTAGATGCAGTGTGTGATACGCTTAATTACAAAATTTACGTGAAAAACCCTCCCTCAGAGTGGGTCGTCTTTCTTCACGGTGCAGGTGGTAGCATTCAGACGTGGAACTTCCAGATAAACGCATTTAAAAAGTATTATAATATTTTACTCATTGATCTAAGAGATCACGGCGAATCAAAAAACATTCAACCGGCATACAGTCGTTACAATTTTGATATTGTAAGCAAGGATATCCTAAGGGTTTTAGACGAAGAGCATATTGAAAAGGCTCATTTCGTCACCTTATCTTTTGGCAGTGTGATGATGCAAGCACTTTATAAACGCAGGCCCGCTTTGGTAATGAAGATGATATTTATTGGTGGAATTTTTAATGCAAATTGGCGCATTAAGTCTTTTGTCCATCTTGCCCGAATTCTGAATTTATTTCTTCCCTATCGAAGAATGTATCAAATCTTTTCTTACTTGATAATTCCTAAAAAGGAGCATCAACTTGCCAGAAGAATCTATCAGCGGCAGGCAAGAACCCTTAAAGCGAAGGAATATCTCAAATGGTTAGGTCTTTACCGTGAGTTTTTCTTATTGTTGAGATCATTTCACCAACAGCCGATCAACAACCCGATGTTGATTCTAATGGGAGAGAATGATTACCTCTTTTTGGCAAGTGCTCGTAAATTTTCCATAAGAAAACCTCTTGCTGAGTTGAAATTAATCTACAATGCGGGTCACATTTGTAATATTGATGAGCCGACAGAAACGAATCAAGCTATCCTGAATTTCTTAGATAGTCCCATACAGACAGCAAAAAAACAGCAGACCATACCACAGTCCGATACCAGTTGATGCTAACCAATCTTTGCGCAGCTTCCAGCACATCTTGCTGTGCTGAGATTTTATTATGAAGCGGCACAGCAAAAAAGAATGTATTTCCCCATGCCAAGCCTATTAAAACAGAGGTAATCACTCTTATCCAGCTAAGGTCATTAAAGAGTTGCCAGCCATGAATTACTGCCTGAGTCACCATCAGAGGCATTACGATAGTTGAAATGGCCATTGTATATTTAGTATGCCATGCAATTAAGTTAGATTCGGAATAATAAGTCAACCCCGGATACACGACGAGTTGAATGATCCAAATGAGCACGACTAAGCCAAAATCAATGAGTAACTTTAATAACATTGTACATTAACTCCGAACATAAAGGAGTGTTAGCTTCTCTTTTTTATCCTTAAAATTGCACTCCTAATCTCTTGCTTTCATTTAAAGGTTATGTGATTTTTCGTTTACTTATCAGAAACGGGCTTGATCTGCGCCGCTATTTCCTTCTTCATATCACCAATCCGGTTACTTTTCTCAAGTAAGGCACTTTGATCTCACTAAGGTCATACGGATTGGTTGATTCTTACTCATAATTTCAATTCATTATCTTTCTCTGCCTCTTTTTTGATAATTTCTTGTCTCAAGTTTTCTGCCAGCGTTATTCTCATAATACAATCATTATTTTGTTTTTACGAATATCTTTAGTGATTTTTGTGAGACTGTAAGCAATAAAAGAAACAATGAGAAATGTCAAATAATACTTCAAAAATTAACTAATGTATTGTTATACTTAAACCTGACCACATAGATATATTAATTTGATCTTATGGATGTATTGAAAGGTATTCAAGAATTTGCTGTTTTCACTTCTCTTATTTTAGGAGTAGGAATTACGCTAAGGTCCGTTATTGGGTACTTTGGAGGAGGTAATGACACGTCTGTTGACAAAATATTTGCTAACATATTTATCGTCATGCTTTACATCCAGTCTGTAGTTGAGGCTTATCTCTTTTTCTTTACCAGCTTCGGATATGAAGAGAGTTTAAGAGCCATTGAACACATCGCACTCACCTTACTCGCAAACATAATGACTCAAGGCGGACGACTTATCACATTGAAGTCCTCAGATAATACTGTAAAGTTCCGCTTCAGAAGTATTTATTACGGAATTGCCACTGCACTTTTAATTTACGCATACGTTTTAAGCACAAGCCCTATATCTCAGTGATGTATATTTGGACAAATTTTAATCAATGTACACCTTCTTACTCCATGCACATTCGGGACTTAGATACCTCATACTCCTAGCAGCCGTTATTGTTGTTACCAAGTCATTTATTGGGTGGTTTAAGGATACTTCTTATTCCAAGTTTGATAAAATAATAGCTCTCGCATACGTCGGTTTGATGCACTTGCAACTCCTATTAGGGTTTATCCTCTACCTTATCAGCCCGTTTGTTACCTTCAATATGAGTGATAAAGTGAGTAGATACTGGTCAGTAGAGCATATATTACTGATGACTTTAGCAGTAGCCGCAACGCAGGCGGGGAGGTCTCTTAGTAAGAAATCGAATGATGATCAGGTAAAATTTCGTTTTCAAGCCATCTTCTTTAGTATTTCAATCATATTGATTTTAGTCGCACTAGCTACTATGCCGGGGAGATCAATTATTTGAGATTTACTAAGTATTCGTAAACTTCTTTCCAATCTTTAGGCTTAGATTCTGCTTCTGTGGTAGTGTCAGAATACATTGAGTTTAAATAGATTGCCCTACATTCCAAATTCCTGGCCAGTTGCACATCCGTAGGACGGTCACCTATCACAAAAGAATTGGCTAAGTCATAATCTCCATTCATGTATGCTGTGAGCATTCCCGTTCCCGGCTTTCGATTCGGGTGATTATCTCTCTCATAATGTTCATCAATGTGAACTGCATCAAACGGAACTCCCGCTGATTCCAACAGACGCATGATGAGATTCTGTATCGGCCAAAAGTCACAATCAGGAAATGCCTGTGTTCCCAATCCGTCCTGGTTAGTAACCATCACCAGAAGATAGTCAAACTCTTTTTTGATTTTTCTTAAATAATAAAGGACTTCGGGCAAAAAGTTCAATTTTTCTACCTTGTCAATTTTCTCATCTTCTACCTCCCGTATGATAGTACCATCACGATCTATGAATAGGATAGGTCGCATGGGGAAAGGTTAAATAAAATAAAAATTCAACTAAGAGCATCAGAAACCGCCACTTAATAGGTATCTTACCAAAAAACCTAAATGCACTCTTGCAATTGGATTTAGTAATTAATTGTTCAAACAATTACTTTATGATTTTTGTCTAAAAATCCTTTAATAACTTTAATATTAAATAAATACCATTTTACTTATTACAATATCTTCGTCATAATCTTCCGTCAACCTTAGATTTATCAAGGAGTCCTTTCACATCATATAGCACTGAGGGTTCCCGAAGGTACTTATGCAATGGAAACGTTTTAAAATCGTGATGAGAGACAGCTAAGACTGCTGCTTCATACTTCTTCTCAATGTTCGTGATGAGTTCAATATCATACTCCTCTTTAACTTCTTTGAGGTCTGCGTGCGGATCAAAAATATCAACTTGCAAGCCAAATGACTTTAACTCGTGGATGACATCAATGACTTTTGAATTTCTAATGTCAGGGCAATTTTCTTTAAATGTAATTCCCATCACCAAGCACTTAGACCCTTTAACAGGGATGCCTTTGCGCAACATCATCTTCACTATCTGATTAGCAATAAAGACCCCCATACCATCATTAATCCGTCTCCCTGCCAGAATTACCTCCGGATAATGTCCCATACTTTCTGCCTTATACGCCAGATAATAAGGATCAACACCTATACAATGACCACCCACTAATCCGGGCTTGAATGGGAGGAAATTCCATTTTGTAGCTGCTGCTTCCAATATCTCATCAGTATCAATACCAATCTTTTCAAAAATCAGTGATAACTCATTTACAAAAGCAATATTCAAATCACGTTGTGAGTTCTCAATAACTTTAGCGGCTTCAGCCACTTTGATGCTTGAGACAAGATGAGTTCCTGCCGTTATTATTGACTTATAAAGATTATCAATCTTTTTTGCAATTTCGGGCGTACTGCCCGAAGTGACTTTTTTAATTGCTGGCAAACGGTGTTTTTTGTCTCCGGGATTAATTCGCTCTGGTGAATATCCACAAAAAAAGCTTTCATTAAACACAAGTCCACTTTCCACCTCGAGGATAGGAACGCACTCCTCCTCAGTGCAGCCGGGAAAAACAGTGGATTCGTAAATGACTATATCTCCCTTCTTTAAAATGGATCCTACCAATTTCGTCGCTGATTTTAAAGGATTAAGATCCGGTGAT
>JAPPDO010000132.1 GCA_028821635.1 Ekhidna sp. | reverse complement strand
AACCTATACATGTAGGCGGCATATTCGAAAAGGAAAATACATATCGAATTATGATAAGTGGAGGTGGAACCGGAGGTCATATCTATCCTGCTATTTCAATTGCTCAGGTCTTGAGAGAGATACTTCAGCATGTGGACATCCTTTTCGTAGGAGCAAAAGGTAAGATGGAAATGGAAAAAGTGCCCAAAGACGGATTTAAGATTGAAGGTTTATGGATTAGTGGAATCCAACGAAGGTTATCCGGACAAAATTTACTCTTTCCGTTTAAACTGATCTCAAGTTTGCTAGGTGCTTTAAAGTTGATAAAAAAATTTAATCCCGACGTAGTAGTCGGTGTGGGCGGTTATGCGAGTGGGCCATTATTATGCGTAGCTAGCAAAAAAGGGATTCCCACATTAATTCAAGAACAAAATAGCTATGCTGGTTTGACCAATAAGTTGCTTGCAAAATCAGTAGATAAAATCTGTGTAGCCCATGAAGGAATGGAGAAGTATTTTCCTAAAGAGAAGCTGGTCATCACAGGTAATCCTGTGAGAAAGACGATTAAGCTGAATCCCAATCGGATAAAAGAAGCCTACAGCCATTTTGAACTGGATTCTGACAAACCCATCCTGCTGGTAATAGGAGGAAGTCTGGGAGCAAGGTCAATCAATGAATTTATTCTGGCCGGTTTAGAAAAATTAAAAAAAGGTGACATTCAACTCATCTGGCAATGCGGCAGCCACTATTACAGAGAAATGGCGAAAAGATCAGAAGGTAGAGGAGGGAAGGTGATATTAAAAGATTTCATTTTTCAGATGGACTTCGCATACGGAATAGCTGATGTTGTGATTTCCAGAGCCGGTGCGCTCTCCATTGCCGAATTGATGCTTACAGGCAAGCCTTCCATCCTGGTTCCATCTCCAAACGTGGCCGAAGATCACCAAACTATCAATGCTTTAGCATTAGTAGAAAGAGCCGCAGCGAAGATGGTGAAAGATGCCGAAGCAATGGATAAATTAATCAACGAGGCACTTTCGCTTTTAGAAGATAAATCAGGACAAGAGGAATTATCAATGAACATTCAGGCTATGGCACATGAAAATGCAGCCTTAGATATTGCTAATGAAATAGTAAAACTGACGGAGTGAATTTAAACGAACTACATAAGGCTTATTTTATCGGTATTGGAGGTATCGGCATGAGTGCTTTGGCTCGCTGGTTTCATGCAAATAAATGCAATGTGGCAGGTTACGACCGAACGGCCACAGACCTCACCGCAACATTGTTAGAAGAAGGTATTGACATTCATTATGAAGATGATGTTGAGCTTATTCCGAATGCTTTCAAAGAAAAAGCGGGAACACTAATTGTCTACACTCCTGCCGTACCATCTGAGCACTTTGAACTGAATTACTTCCTCAATAATGAATTTGAGGTGATGAAGCGGTCAGCAGTTCTGGGAATGATCACAGCGCATCATTATACCATTGCTATTGCGGGCACACATGGTAAGACGACAGTTAGCTCCATGATTGCTCATCTTTTAAGTCATACAAGAAAAGGATGCTCAGCCTTCGTTGGCGGGATTATGACGAATACGAATTCAAACCTCATCATTGGTGGAAATAATGCACCTATCGTGGTGGAGGCTGATGAATATGATCGATCATTCATGCAGTTGAGCCCTAACTATATAGTTATCACTTCCCTAGACCCTGATCATCTGGATATCTATGGCGATCAGGCAGCCATGTTATACAGTTATAAAGGGTTTATTAAAAAACTGCCTGAAGATGGCAAACTCTTGATGAAGTCGGGTGCCGAGAATCAGATTAGCCCCTGTATCAAAGACACTTCTTATGAGTTAAAGGATGGCGATGTAGTCGCAGACGCATTAAGAATCGTTAACGGAGCGTTTGTGTTCACTTACCGACACGGAAAGGAAAAGATAGCGGATATCCAACTTGAAGTACCCGGATATCACAATGTTTTGAATGCTTTGGCGGCCATCACAGTGGCATTACACATGGGTATGGAAGGCAAAGAGATCAGAGACCGAATGAAGACCTATGCCGGTGTTAAGCGCCGGTTTGAGTATATCTTCAGAAGCCCTAAAGCAATATTAATTGATGATTATGCGCATCATCCGGAAGAAATAGAAGCCTTTTTAGAATCGGTAAGATCGCTTACTAAAGGTCGGAAAATCACTGCTATTTTTCAGCCTCACCTCTTTTCCAGGACCAATGACTTCAAAGCCGAATTTGCTCGGGCCTTAGATAAAGCAGATGAAGTCATTCTGTTAGACATTTATCCCGCTCGTGAGGAGGCGATGGAAGGCATCTCCTCAAAATCTATTTACGATTTAATGGAGAACGAACGAAGAGTAATGGTATCAAAAGACCGTCTGATTCAGGAACTAAAAAACCACGATCTAGAGGTCGTTCTAACGATGGGTGCTGGAGATATTAATAAGGAAATTCCGAAGATTGCAGCGTTTTTAAAAAATAAATTTTACCCTCAAACCACAGAAATAAGTAAAAATGAGTAGAGTGCAGAAAAAGAGTATACTGGTTTATTCATTTGGTGGAGCTATCATGCTTGCCTTCATCATATTTTCAGGGGCAAAAAGCAATAAGCGACAGGTTGAGGACCTTTCGATAGAGGTAATAGACGATGATGAGAATTACTTTACAAATAATGTTGAAATAGCTGATTTATTGACAAACGGCAATACAGATTTTATCGTAGGAGTAAAACTGAGAGAGTTGGAGTCCAAGAACTTAGAGGAGAGGTTAGAGAAAAATCCATTTGTAAAGGACGCTCAGATTTACAGAGATTTAGCAGGAACCCTACAAGTTAGAGTAGCACAGAGCAAACCAATAGCAAGAGTGTTTACTAACGGAACACAGGATCGCTACATTGATGCTGAGGGGAGAATCCTTCCGGTCAGTGCAAGACATACGGCTCGGGTTCCACTGATTGAGACGGAGTCTTCATTTAAGTGGAAAAGTATGTATGAGTCTTCATTCACAGCACAGGTTTTTAGATTATTGACCTACATCGGGGAGCATGAATTCTGGAGAGCGCAGATAGCTCATATTTATGTAAAAAATAATGGAGAAATAGAACTTTTACCACAGGTAACGAAACAAAAAATAGTGTTTGGAAAACCTGAAAAGCTGGAAGAAAAATTTTCTAAACTAATGACTTTCTATAAAGATATTCTGCCCAAAAAAGGATGGAATGTGTACAATAAAGTTAACTTAAAATTTGAAAATCAAATTATTTGCGAATAAGCAATCACCAATAAAAATAGAATTATGAAAGACCAAATCATTGTAGGATTAGATATTGGGACAACCAAGATCTGTGCCATTGTAGGTAAAAAAAACGAATACGGCAAGCTTGAAATTTTAGGGATGGGCAAAGCCGTATCCGATGGCGTAATAAGAGGTATTGTTACCAACATTGATAAAACGGTAAGGGCAATACAAAAAGCAATCGCTGAAGCTGGCGATCAGTCAGGCATTGAGATTAATGTGGTCAATGTAGGCATCGCCGGACAGCACATTAAAAGTGCAGTTCATCATGGTGGCATCACACTGGAAAATCAAGACGAAGAGATTACCGTTGAAGATATCGCCCGTCTCACGAATGATATGTATCGAATCGTCACCCCGCCGGGAAGCGACATCATTCATGTAATGCCGCAAAATTATACCGTTGACTATGAGGATGGCTTTACAGACCCTGTTGGGATGACCGGCGTGAAACTTGAAGCTGACTTCCACATCATCACGGCGCAGACAAATGCGATCAATAACCTTAATAAGTGTGTGAAAAAAGCCGAAATCCAGATTGAAAATCTCATTTTGGAACCACTGGCATCAAGCCTTTCTGTATTAAGCGAAGAGGAGAAAGAGGCCGGTGTCTGTCTGGTAGATATTGGAGGTGGAACCACCGATATAGCCGTATTCTATGATAATATCATTCGCCATACGGCCGTGATCCCATTTGGGGGGAACATTATAACCTCAGATATTAAACAGGGTTGTATGGTTATGGAGCATCAGGCAGAACTTTTGAAGACAAAGTTTGGGAAAGCAATCTCAGAGGAAGCAAACTCCAGCGAGATTGTATCAATTCCGGGGCTAAGAAATCGCCCTCCAAAAGAAATCTCTATCCAAAACCTGGCGCAAATGATTCAAGCCAGAATGGAAGAAATCATCGAACTGGTACATACAGAAATGATTACCTCCGGTTATCATAAGAAATTAACCGCCGGGATAGTACTCACAGGCGGTGGTTCTCAGCTAACCAGCCTCAGTCAGTTATTTGAATACATGACAGGGCTGGACACAAGGGTCGGATACCCGAACGAGCACCTGGGAAAGGGAAAAGTAGATGTAGCGAAAAGTCCGATGTATGCAACAACAGTAGGACTGGTGCTTTCAGGCTTCAAAGCATTGGATATTAGAGAAACAAAATATCAAAGGGCAGCCTCGTCCGATGAGAGAAAGAAAGTGATGAAGCAAGGCAATAAATTTTTTAATAACATTTTGGAAAAAACCAAAGGCCTCTTAATTGATGACTTTGATGATAAAATAAAATGATTACACATCCCTGACTGCGTTAAGTCGGGGAAACTTAAAACGTATTAGTATAAAATTGAAGGATTATGTCAGAAAATATGTATCAATTCGATTTACCCTCACATCATAAATCCATTATAAAAGTAGTAGGCGTTGGCGGCGGGGGTAGCAACGCTGTTAACCACATGCACGGGCTTGGTATCAAGGACGTAGAGTTTGTGGTTTGTAATACCGACCATCAGGCATTAGAGAGCAGCTCAGTGCCTATGAAACTCCAGATAGGCAGTAACCTGACGGGCGGGCTAGGGGCTGGAGCCAATCCTGAAAAAGGAAGAAGTGCAGCCATTGAAAGTAAAGAGGAAATCAGAGATTTACTGGCTCAGGACACGAAGATGATTTTTATTACTGCCGGAATGGGAGGGGGTACCGGAACGGGTGCCGCACCCGTGATTGCGCAGGTAGCAAGGGAGCTTGATATTCTGACGGTAGGCATTGTGACGGCCCCATTCACGTTCGAGGGACTAAAAAAAATGGCCGCCGCCGAGGCAGGCATCAAAGAACTGAAAAAATACTGCGATACGGTAATCGTCATCATGAACGATAAACTGCGAGAGATTTATGGTAATCTCTCCATTAGCGAAGCATTCGGAAAAGCAGATGACATCCTGACAACGGCGGCAAAGGGAATTGCCGAGATCATTACCGTGCCGGGGTATGTGAATGTGGACTTTGAGGATGTCAAGACGGTAATGAAGGG
>JAPPDO010000148.1 GCA_028821635.1 Ekhidna sp. | reverse complement strand
AACGGCAGCGTGACGGTGACCGTAGCGGACGGCACCGGCTACACCGTAGGTACTCCAAGTGAGGCGAGCGTGACGGTGAACGATAATGATGATGACGATGAGGAGGAGACTCCTTTAGGGGCAGTAGAAGATGCGGAGGAAGCCGTCATCTTCCCTAACCCTTCGGGCCACTATCTGGAGGTGCGGTCTCCCGTCGAAGGGACGTTCCAACTACTAAGTTTGAGCGGCAAGTCCTTGCTGGAAGGCACCACGAACACAAGGACAGACATCACTTCCCTGCAAAGCGGCCTGTATTTGGTACAGTTACCGGACGGGCGTTTGCTGAAGTTTGTGAGGGAGTAGGGGGAAAGGAAGTTTAAGATTTTTTTTGTGTGAGTCGTTTTTTAATTACAGATTCACTGCATTTTAGCAATTACGAGAGGTTGATTTAACACTAAACGCCAAGTAACAGTCGGGCCGGGTCTTCCAAAAGCTGTCGAACTCTGACCAGAAAACTAACCGACTCTCTTCCGTCAATGATTCTATGGTCATAAGAGAGCGCAACGTACATCATTGGTCTTGCCACGATTTCTCCACTCTCAACAACGGCTCTCTCTACGATATTGTGCATTCCTAGTATTGCAGATTGAGGTGCGTTAATGATCGGTGTAGACATCATTGATCCGAATACTCCGCCATTCGTAATAGTGAAAGTCCCGCCCTGCATCTCCTCAATACTCAACTTCCCATCTCTTGCTTTTGAGGCGAGTCTTACTACTTCTTTCTCAACCTGCTCAAAGCTTAAAGACTCGGCATTTTTAATTACCGGAACGACCAGCCCTTTTGGTGTGGAGACCGCAATGGAAACATCACAGTAGTCGCTGTAGACGATCTCCTCACCGTCAATCTGAGCGTTCACTGCCGGCCATTCCTGAAGCGCAACTGTGCAGGCTTTTGTGAAAAAACTCATAAACCCAAGTCCAACCTGATATTTTTCTTTGAATGGTTCTTTGTATTTCTTTCTCAAATCCATGATCGGCTTCATGTTCACTTCATTGAAGGTGGTGAGCATGGCTGTCTCATTTTTGACAGCAACCAGTCTTCTGGAGACGGTCTTTCTCAAAGAGGACATCCTCTCTCTCTTTTGTTCCCTGCTAACTCCTGACTTCATTTCAGGTGCCGAGTACTCGGGAGTGGTCCGTTTTTCAGGAGATTTTGTAGTCCGGGGCTGTAACTTTTCGGCATTTATTGCATTTTCTTTTGTGATGCGTCCATTTCTTCCGGTACCGCTTACTTCTTTGGCAGCAATGCCCTTCTCCTCCAATATCTTCCTTGCTGCCGGGGATGCGTGCCCTGCGGCATACGTCTCATGTTGGGAGACTGTTTCGCTGGGTGCCGGACTAGAGGATGCCTCTGACGGAGCTTCACCTTCTATTACCTCAATTTTGCAGATCAGGGCTCCGATTTCTAAGGTCTCTCCTTCCTGTGCCACAATCTGAAGTTTGCCTCGTGCTTCTGCGGTAAGGTCGAAAGTTGCTTTATCGGACTCAATCTCTGCGATTACCTCATCTAATTCAACGAAATCTCCTTCTTTTTTTGACCAGTTAGCAATAGTCACCTCTGTAATAGACTCGCCAACAGCGGGAACTTTTACCTCTATTATCTCACCGGTAGATTTAGCTTCAGCTAGGGCGGTCGGCTCGGAGGGGATATCGCCTGAAGAATTTGTGACTCCTTCTCCCTCTTCAATCTCACACAAGACTGCACCAATCTCCAGCGTATCTCCTTCTTTTGCTTTAATGTGTAAAATACCTGCGGCTTCTGCTGTCACTTCAAAGGCAGCTTTATCGGACTCAAGTTCACAGATAACTTCGTCCATTGCGACCTGATCTTTATTGCTCTTCATCCAAGATGCTATGGTTACCTCGGTGATGGATTCGCCAACCATAGGGACTTTTACTTCAAGGCTCATAATTCTTTTCTTTAAATTTTAAGTGTTTTTTTTAGTTACGATTCAAAGGCTTTTTTTATCAGCCCGGCTTGTTCTATTTTGTGCGTTTTCGCAAAACCTGTGGCGGGGGAGGCACTGATTTTTCTTGATACCCGTTCAATGTCTAAATCAATTCTGGTTGCAATGTAGCTCCATGCACCCATATTTTGTGGTTCTTCCTGTACCCAAAGAAGTTTAGGATTTTTATACTTTTTAAGAATCGTTTCTACTTGCTTTTGAGGCCAGGGGTATAGCTGCTCTATTCGTATAATGGCGGTATCTTTTGCTCTTTGCTTTTTCTGTTCCTCTAGTAAGTCAAAGTATACTTTCCCGCTACAAAATAAAACTTTTTTCACTTCTTTATTGGTGACATAACTATCGCTGATTACTTCTTGAAATTTCCCTGAGGTGAACTCTTTGATAGGGGAAATAACTCCCGGATGACGAAGTAATGATTTGGGCGAAAATACAACGGCAGGCTTTCTAAATTCCCATGATACTTGCCTTCTCATCAAGTGGAAAATGTTTGAAGAGGTGGTAAGATTTGCAATGACCACATTCTCGCCGGCGCACATTTGAAGAAATCTTTCAAGTCTCGCACTGGAATGTTCCGGACCCTGTCCTTCGTATCCATGCGGCAGCAGCAGCACCAGTCCGTTCATGCGCTGCCATTTGCTTTCGGCACTCATGATGAACTGGTCAATCATAATTTGAGCGCCATTGGCAAAATCTCCGAATTGTGCTTCCCAAACGATCAAAGCATTGGGGGTAGCCATTGCGTATCCGTACTCAAATCCTAAAATTCCGTATTCAGACAACAAGGAATTGTAAATCCTGAGTGGCTGCTGATGCTCTTGTATGTGATTTAATCCACAATAGGTTTCATTTGAATTTGAATCAAAGAAGTGTGCGTGCCTGTGCGAAAAAGTCCCTCTTTTCACATCCTGCCCTGATATTCTTACAATTTTTCCTTCAGCCAAAAGAGATCCGTAAGCCAATAGTTCTCCATCTGCCCAGTTTAGTTCTTTCTTTTCAAAGAAGTTAGTCTTTCGGTCTTTAAGCAGCTTATTAATTTGCCTCAGCGGCTTGAATCCCTCCGGAACTGTGGTTATTGCGTTTGCAACGCTTTCCACCATCTCTTCGGAGATTCCTGTATCGGGGGACGTATCAAAATCCTCAGCTTTTGATCTTCTCAGGTGGCCCCATTCTTCCTCAATTTTCTGAGGTTTATACGGCAGTGGATTTTGTTTTACATGGTCAAGGTGATTTTGAAGCTGCTTTTTAAAGTCGTTATCCAATTTTTTGATTTCCGCGTCATCAAGCACACCTCTTTCTTTTAATTCTCTTACGTATATCTGACGGGGGTTAGGATGTTTTGCAATGATGTTATAAAGTTTAGGTTGAGTAAATTTCGGCTCATCGCTTTCATTGTGGCCGTGACGTCTGTAGCAAAGCATGTCAATGAAGATGTCTTTATTGAATTTTTGTCTGTACTCAACTGCCAACTTAGCACAAAAATGGACTGCTTCAGCATCGTCACCATTTACATGTAGGGTCGGTGCATCTATGATTTTTGCAAGATCTGTGCAATAAATGCTTGATCTGGCATCGACAAAGTCAGTCGTAAAACCTACTTGGTTATTGATTACAAAATGAATGGTACCTCCGGTTTTATATCCTTCCAGCAAAGACATCTGCACGCATTCGTAAACAATCCCCTGACCGGCGACGGCCGCATCTCCATGAATGAGAACCGGAATGGCTCTGCTCATGTCTCCCTGATACTCATCATCAATTTGAGCTCTTGAGTATCCAAGAACGACCGGATCTACGGCTTCCAAATGTGAGGGGTTTGGGGCCAGTTTGACATACATCTTCTTGCCCGCATTTGTGTCAAGGAATGATGAGTAGCCCAGATGATACTTCACATCCCCATCACCCACCGTTAGGTCAACTTCCTGATTTCCTTCAAATTCACTAAAAATTTCTTCATAGGTTTTCCCCATAATATTTGCTAAGACATTTAATCTTCCTCTATGAGCCATGCCTATGATTACTTCCTCAGCATCCAGCTCTGCTGCTTTACTAATTATTTTATCCAGAGCAGGGATCATATTCTCTCCGCCCTCGAGAGAGAACCTTTTCTGCCCCAAAAACTTTGTATGGAGAAAGTTTTCAAAAACTACTGCCTCATTTAGCTTAGAAAGGATTCGATTCTTCTCCTCTCTTGACGGATTGATATTCTCACCTTCACTCTCAACCTTTTCTTTGAACCATTCATGGATCTCAGAATCTCTTACGTGACTGTATTCGAAGCCAATATGTTGGGAATAAATCTTTTTTAGCTTTTCCTGAATTTTTCGTAACGGCACTTTCCCTAATCCAATTTCACTTCCTACCTCAAATGGGGTATTTAGGTCTTTTTCTGAAAGACCATAATCCTTGAGTTCCAATTTTGTGACATGTGCCCTTCTCTCCCTCACGGGATTGGTGTCCGCAATGAGATGTGCCCATGATCTGTAATTATAGATTAAGTTGCGAACGGAAGTTTCTTTGGTAGAGGCAGCCTGTTGTCCATTTGCACCGGGTTCTCCATACCTCTCCTGAGCGAACTCAAACCCTTCAAAAAACTTTTTCCAGGATTCATTGATATTTTCGGGATTTTCTTGGTATGTTTTGAAAAGCTCATCCAAATAATTGCTATGAGCATTGGCGATATAAGAATACCTATTCATGGTTGTATTTATTCTTAAACAAAGGTAGAATGAATATTTGATAATTTGAAAATTGCTAAAACGATTTTACGAGCACATATTAGCTGAACTTGCTCCTTAGTTTTAATTCCTATTGCCAAAGGCCATATTCGTTTCTTAGTGCTTAGCAATCTTTTTTGATTGACGGGTAAGGAATATTGGCGGCAACCGTCAATAGAACAGAATATCTTGATCATTTATAGGAATTGATAATAGTAAGTAGATTTTTAGTTAATAGATTGTACTTTAAAATAATAATACACTAAAAGTCTATCTTGTTTACAAAACAAATCGCACTTTCTTACATGGAACTTGGGTTACGTCAAAGTGTAGTTGGTAACCACACCTAGAGAAGTGTAAATCAACAACTTCCCGCTCAATAAGAAAAAAAAAGTTAAAAAAATCGAAAAAACGCTTGCATCTTTCAAATTATTGTTTTATGTTTGTGCATCAATACTAAAATTATGAAACGGATATTCAATTCTACAACTCGAAAATCATTGTTTAAAGCAGCGGGAGTGCATAAATCTGTCGCGCCCCCCCCACATCACCCCCCGGCGCCGTCCGGTCCCTCGCCAAAGGAACCGACATACTGCACACACAATACAAA
>JAPPDO010000437.1 GCA_028821635.1 Ekhidna sp. | reverse complement strand
GAATCATAAATTTTTAAAATTTCTTGTTGTCTTGCATCAACAACCGTCATTGAGCACAAACTTTGAAATCTATTGATGACTTTTGATAATATCTTGTTATTCTCCCAAATTTCCGGAGCTTCTTCTTGTGATTTGTCTAAAAACCTTAAAGAAAAAACAATATACTGCTTTGATTTAAGGCCATCTTCTCTTAGTATTAATGATTTTTTTCTCCTTTTATAGCTTTTATAATCTCTTTCTTGAAATTTATTATTCCTCCTCATAAAGTTTGTCTATTAAATCGCTAGACCAATCAAGTTGAGGAACTGCACCATAGTTACCTTTTAAGTATGCTTCTTCAAATTTTGCATCTTTTCTTACTTTTCCATAGTCATAAAGCGAGTAGAGATTAGAATACCCAACCTGATTCTTTTCAACGAACCATAGTTGGTCACGTCTGAATATTTCCGTTTTTAAAATATTCGTATCGTGAAGTACAAATGCAAACTGAGCATTGTTCTTGTTAAACTTATGAAATAAGCTTATAACTTCTCTGGTTAATAAGGAATGTAATCTTGAGTCTAATTCATCAATGAATAATACCTTTCCATTTACTAATGAATCATAAATTGGGCCTAATATGTAAATTAACCTTTGGGTCCCTTTGGACTCTTCTCTGTCAAAGTCAAATTGGATACTATCTTGGATAAGATTATTTGAATCAAATACATGATGCCAAGATTTTAATTTTGATACAGTTTGTTGTTTCTCTCGCCAGTCACTTAAAGCCTTAAATGCAACTTTTAGTTCTTTTTCTTCATCCAGAAATTCAAGTTCATCAATATTTAGAGATTCTATCAACTCTTCTTCAACAGATACTTTTGAAATTTCTAAAAACTTGATAAAGTTATTAATCCATTTGTTAAACTTTTTATCTTCTTTTAGTTTGTAAGTTGTATATCCCCTATATGTATCATCATTTAACCCCGAAATAAATTTTAACTCTTTAAACCAATTGATGACTATATTAGAAATAGCACCATTGAATTGCGAGCATACTGAAAGAAATAAAACATTTTCTCTTGTTTTACCTTCCAATCCGATACCTTCCTTGAAGTGAGTTTTATTAATTTTTATTTCATTGTTTTCACGAATAAAAAGAAAAGTTTCAATTTTTCGAGGTATATGAAACAACCATTCAGAAGAAACGACATGATCTTTTAATTCAAAACCGTAACGATATTGTTTCTCATCTGCAATAAAGACAATTTCAAAAGTTGTTGGTTTATTTATAGTATCTGAATTTAGCTTAAAAGGAACTATACTTATATTTTTATCTTTCTCCGCAAGTGCATTTTGAAAAGAAGTCATTACTGTTCTTTTCATTACAGATAAAGCATTAACTAAGTTACTTTTTCCACTTGCGTTTGCACCATAAATAGCATTAGCTTTTAAGAACTTGTAATCTTTCCATTTGAAAGTGTTATCCACTTCGTGTTCTTTAGTAGTATTACTACCAATGAAACTCAGTGTAGATTCAGTTTTAAACGATTTATAGTTTGATATTGAGAACTCAACAATCATTATTTTTGTTATTTTTCTACAAAAATACTCAAACTTGATAATCTTTATGGATTTTTGTGTAAAATCATTAATTTGAGTCGCTTCCCTTTTTGTTCATTCCAGTCGATGAGCACAAAGCCCAACACCCGTTTACCAGCCTTGTCTATAGCAAGCCAGAGCTATGCGTAGTTTTTTTGACCGATATAGTTGTGTAACTCGTCCCCCTCCATTGCCTGGATGCTTTCCGATTCACAAAGTCTCGGAGCCTTCAACTCTTTCCCATATTTCTTCACCTCGTTGATGACATTCACATGGCTCACGACTACTATGCGTAATATATGCTTCTAAACACTGACCCTTTCAAGTAAAGCCTCAGAGACAATCAAACACAGTAAAGATTTATTCCTTTGCTTAATCTTAGGGATCGTAAAGTTGTATTGGCATGATTTGCATTGATAGTGCTATTGTCAACCAATCTTTCCATGCTTGACGAAGCCTTTAGAGCGAATTTGAAACAGTTGGTAATTCTTGTTTTCAGTGTAAATTCACTGCATCCTACGTAATATCAAATCTTTTTTCAAATGCTAGCGTGTAGCAGAAGACTCGTGCAAATTTTCAGTCATTTTTCAGGTATTTTTTGGAAATATGAGCCGGTTTTCAAAATATTCTCATTCAATTTCAAACCGTAGTTCTACACATCAATAAATACATCTTGGAGAGAGGCATCAACACAATTAAAATTAGCATTCTTTAAAATGCACAACAGGTTTATTTATTCTCTTCTTCTCTCAAACGCTGTATGTATTGGGCTTTTTTAATTTCTTCTCTCCTCTTTACGGACGGTTTTGTAAAGTGAGACCTTGACCTCAATTCTCTAAGAACGCCGGTTTTTTCAAACTTCTTCTTAAATCTTTTCAGAGCCCTATCTACTGATTCGTTTTCTTTGACGTTTATGATTAACATTTCAAAATTATTAATAGGGTGCAAATATAGTTGCTCAATTCCTTTATTCAAACCGGTTAGGCTAACAAAGCTCTGGAAATCACAATTTTCTGAATTTCTGATGTCCCTTCTCCAATGGTACAAAGTTTCGCATCTCTGTAATATTTTTCAGCAGGATAATCTTTTGTGTAACCATATCCTCCAAATACCTGAACGGCACCGTCAGCAACCTCAACGGCGATTTCGGAGGAGTAAAGTTTGGCCATGGCCGACTCTTTTGTCACGTTTCTACCCAGATTTTTTTGCTCGGCGGCATTGAAAGTAAGCTGCTTTGCAGCCTCTATCTTAGTTGCCATCTCTGCTAGTTTGAACGAAACTCCCTGAAATTGAGAGATAGACTTTCCAAACTGCTCCCGCTCTTTTGAATACTGAACCGCAGCATTTAGTGCTCCTTCTGCAATCCCACAACTGAGGGCTGCGATAGATATTCTCCCCCCGTCCAAAACCTTCAGGGATTGTATGAAGCCATCTCCAACCTCTCCTATTAAGTTCTCTTCTGAGACACGGCAGTCTTCAAAAATCATTTCAGCAGTTTCTGAGGCACGCATTCCCAGTTTATCTTCTTTTCTTCCTTGCCTGAAGCCCGGATTATCTCTCTCTACAATAAACGTACTTGCATTTCTTGAAACATTAGGCTCACCGGTTCTTGCAATGACTACGGCGATATCTCCGGAGTTCCCATGAGTAATAAAATTTTTAGCTCCATTGATTATCCATTCATCTCCCTCTTTTATTGCGGTAGTCTTCATATTACCGGCATCGGATCCGGTATTTGGTTCGGTTAATCCCCACGCCCCAATCCATTCGGCAGTGGCTAGTTTTGGCAGATAGTAAGCCTTTTGGGTCTCATTACCATGTTGTAATATGTGACCGGCACATAATGAATTGTGAGCGGCCATAGAAAGGCCGATGGATCCATCCACTTTAGCAAGTTCAATGATAGCCGTCACATATTCGTGATAACCAAATCCCGCACCGCCATATTCCTGCGGAACCAAAACGCCCATTAATCCCAAATCACCCATTTTTTTGAACAGATCAATTGGAAAATGCTGCGACTCATCCCATTTCATTCTGTTGGGGATCATCTCTTTTTCAGAAAACTCCCTGACCATTTGGGAAATCATCTCCTGATTCTCAAAAACAAACGCTGAGGTAGGAATATCAAGAACATTTGTTGGCATTCGTTTTAAAATTAGTTTGATATTCAAAACGTAAAAGTAAAGAATTTAGTTCGCCTGAGGTAATATCTAAAACCTCAAAAGCACTTTGATTTCTCTACTTTTGCTGCCGTGTATAGATATTTAATTGATAAAAAATGAAAATAGCCGTGGTCGGAACCGGATATGTGGGCTTAGTTACAGGCACTTGTCTTGCAGAAACCGGAAACCATGTAACGTGTATTGACATTGATGAGAGTAAGGTTAAGAAACTTTCCAACGGTCAAATAACTATTTACGAACCCGGCTTGGAGGGCTTATTCAAAAGGAACATAAGGCAAGGTCGTCTTGATTTCACTACCAGTTTAAAAGAAGGGATTAAGGATGCCCGAATCGTTTTTTTGGCATTACCCACTCCGCCCGGAGAGGATGGCTCCGCAGATTTAACACATGTTCTTGGAGTTGCTGAAGACCTTGGCCCTTTGCTTGAAGATTACACAATCATAGTGGATAAAAGCACTGTGCCCGTCGGAACTGCGGAAAAAGTGACCGGAAAAGTGCAGGCAGGTACAAAAGTGGATTTTGATGTTGTTTCAAACCCTGAGTTTTTGAGAGAAGGCGTTGCGGTAGAAGATTTCATGAAGCCGGACAGAGTGGTGATTGGTGCTGAATCTGAGCGATCCATCCAATTAATGAATCAACTTTATGCTCCTTTTGTCAGACAGGGTAATCCAATTATTTTCATGGATGTAAGATCTGCCGAACTTACAAAGTATGCCGCAAACGCATTCCTGGCCACTAAGATTACTTTTATGAATGAGATGGCAAGCCTTTGTGAACTAATGGGTGCTGATGTGGACATGATCAGGAAAGGAATTGGTGCAGACTCAAGAATTGGAAGAAGATTCTTATTTGCCGGAGTTGGATATGGTGGCAGTTGTTTCCCGAAGGATGTGCAGGCGTTAGTCCGATCTGCCCGTGAGGTTGATTATGATTTCAAAATCCTCAGTGCCGTCATGAGGGTCAACCACGCACAGAAACAAAAGATGATCGAACCGCTAAAGGCCTACTTTGACGGTGATCTGTCCGACAAAACAATCGCAGTGTGGGGCCTTGCTTTCAAGCCATATACAGACGACATCCGTGAAGCACCAGCCCTTGAAAATATCACAATATTATTAAGCCTTGGAGCTAAGGTGAAAGCATACGACCCCGAAGCGATGGATAATGTCAAGGAGATTTTTGGAGATAAAATCACACTTTCGAAAGATGAATACGATGTGCTGCACCAAGCGGATGCGCTTATGATCATGACGGAATGGCCCATTTTTAGAACCCCGGAGTTTGGCCGAATTAAAGAAAGATTGAAAAATCAAGTGATTTTTGATGGCAGAAACTTATATGACCCGAACCAGATGGATAAACTTGGCTTTGAATACTACAGTGTAGGGAGAAAGACGATTAAGGCGTAATTCTTCAATAATAAGCCTTTCTGAATAACCCTTACAAATCCGGTCAGCCTGTCACTTTTCATTGAATAGCCGTTTCGGGTCTAAGCGTAAACTGCCTCCACGCTTTAATATGTTTTGCCAGTCCTTTAGCAAGGAAATAAACAAGAATAAATATCT
>JAPPDO010000446.1 GCA_028821635.1 Ekhidna sp. | reverse complement strand
GTTAAAGGTGCAAATGTTTTTTTCGATTTTTTTTATTTTTCTTTTCTTCGGGTGTGATTTGTCTTGAACAGGATTTATTTGATTTTAAGGATTACCATGATCTTTATTTTTGTTCGTATTATGTCTTCACTGACCAAACTAATAACGATTTAAACCCAAAGGGCACACAAAGGACACCAAGAAGCCACAGAGGACACGGAGAGAGATCTGCAACAACCCCCATCTAGGTGTAGCTTGTAATCCGGCTGGGGTCTGCCTGCTGTGCAAGGGTGAGGGAAAGCAAAGCAGAATTTTAAAACTAAATGATCCTTCTTTTTCATCCGTTATTTTACATCATCATAAGCCCGAGATTGAGATTTGAATATATTTTTAGTATGTTTACTTGTATCCTGTCATTTGTATCCTTTTATTTGTATTCTGTTTGACAATCAAAATTCAGCAAATACAGATCACAATGGGCAAGATTATATCAGTATCAAATCAAAAAGGCGGGGTTGGCAAAACCACCACGGCCATTAATCTTGCAGCAAGTTTAGCCGCGTTAGAATTTAAAACACTTATCGTGGATGCCGACCCTCAGGCCAATGCCACTTCCGGTGTAGGAATTGATCCAAAAGAAGTTGAAGTAAGTATATATGAATGTATGGTAGAGGGTGCGAATGTAAAAGATAGCATTATAACGGCACCTATTAAATACCTTGACATTTTGCCTTCTCATATCAATCTGGTTGGGGCAGAAGTGGAGATGGTGAATATTGAAGATCGCGAAAAGAAGATGAAGGATGCTCTCTCAGGAGTAAAGGATGATTACGACTATATCATTATTGATTGCTCTCCTTCGCTTGGTCTCATTACGATCAATGCGCTTACGGCCGCCGATTCTGTGATGGTGCCTGTACAATGTGAGTATTTCGCACTTGAAGGATTGGGTAAGTTGTTAAATACCATCAAAATCATCCAAACAAGATTAAATCCGGCGCTAAAAATCGAAGGCATTTTACTGACGATGTACGATGTACGATTGAACCTTGCTAATCAGGTCGTTGAAGAGGTGAAGCTGCACTTTGAGGGTCTTGTTTTTCATACAATGATTCCAAGGAACATCAAATTGAGTGAATCCCCGGGCTTCGGTATGCCCGCCATCACACATGATGCGAACAGCAAAGGCTCCATCAGCTATTTGAACCTCGCCAAAGAGGTCTTGAGAAGAAATGAAGTAAAAGCAGCCTGAAGTAACGAATGTCAGAAAATAAATTGAGAAAGAAATCCGGTCTTGGAAAAGGGCTGGGAGCGTTATTAGAAGATTCCGGTGAAAAGAAGAAGATTAGCGGGTCCGGTGCGGCCCCCAAAGGTGCTGTTAATGAGATTGAGCTTTCAAAAATTGAAACCAACCCTTGGCAGCCAAGGATGGAGTTTGATGAGGAGACGCTCCATGATCTTGCAGAATCAATAAAGGTCCAGGGAATCATACAGCCTATCACTGTTCGAGCCCTCAGCGAAAATGAATTTCAATTAATCTCCGGCGAGCGAAGGCTTCAGGCGAGCAAAAAAGCCGGACTGAAAACAGTCCCTGCTTACATCAGAGTGGCCA
The DNA here is from genome assembly GCA_028821635.1 of Ekhidna sp. GTDB lineage: Bacteria > Bacteroidota > Bacteroidia > Cytophagales > Cyclobacteriaceae > Ekhidna. The sequence continues at coordinate 3,751 of JAPPDO010000446.1, read as the reverse complement.
ATGATCAGCAAATGCTGGAAATGGCTTTAATCGAAAATATTCAGCGAGAAAACCTGAATGCCATCGAAATTGCACTTAGTTATCAGCGATTGCTCTCCGAATGTAATCTAAAACAGGAGCAACTAGGCGCGCGCATTGGGAAAAACAGAACTACGGTTACCAACTACCTCAGACTCCTAAAACTCCCTCCTGATATTCAGGTTGCCCTTCGAGATGATAAGTTAAGCATGGGGCATGCTAGGGCACTCATCTCTGTTGAGGATGTTGACCGACAGCTTGCTATTTTTAAACAGACCGTAAATGAGGATCTTTCCGTCCGAAGAGTAGAAGAACTTGTAAGAGCAAAAGGTAAAAATGAAAGTCCTGCAAAACAAACAGAAAACAAAATAAGCTCGGAGATTAGAGAAGTTCAGACGAAACTATCCTCACATTTTGGTTCAAAAATTCAAGTCAGCGCAAACGGTAGTAATAAAGGAGAAATTAAAATTCCTTTCACTTCAACAGAGGATTTGAATAGAATCTTAGAAATTCTTGATGTTTAGGCTCGAGATTTACAAACATTAGATTGCCACTATGTTGAGAAATAGCCTGTTTATCTTTTCTTTTTGTCTGATTTTATCCGGTATTGCACAAGACCGGCCAATCCTGCCTAATGACTCTACTTTCATTGAGATTGAGGAGGATGCTCAACTTTTTCAGGAAATCTCGGACTTAGACCCGCAAAGAGCTGCGTTACTATCGGCCGTTTTCCCGGGATTAGGTCAAATTTATAATAAACAGTCCTGGAAAGTGCCCATTGTGTTTTCAGGATTAATGGTATTTGCACATTATATTAACCACAATAACCGAATCTATCATGCACTCCGAAATGCGGCAATAATTACGAGTGCCGGCGGTGAGAACCCATTTGTTAATGTCACAAATTTAGACGGGCTGTTGAGAAACCGAGAAAAGTTCAGAAGAAATCGGGACTTTCTCATCGTTCTTGGAACTGCTTTTTACCTTATTCAGATTGTTGATGCTCATGTGTCTGCACATTTGGATGAGTTCACTGTCAATGACGGTCTGTCCATTCATATCAAGCCCTCAATTCAATCAACTCCATTACTTTCGCAGGTATTAGGGGCATCCTTAGTTATTAACTTCTGAAACATGAGAGCGGCATTGGTTGGATACGGGAAAATGGGGAAAGCCATTGAAGGGTTGGGTTTAAGGGATGGAGTTGAATTTGTTGAAATCATTGACCGAGGGGTTCAAATTTCCAGCTTGAAAGATCAGGACATAGACGTGGCGATTGAATTTACTCAACCGGAATCTGCATTCGACAACATAAAATTCTGTTTGGAATCCAATATCAAAATAATCAGCGGAACCACCGGATGGCTTAGCAGACTTCAAAAGATAAAAAAAATTTGTGACGACACCAACGGCACCTTTCTCCACGCATCTAACTTTAGTGTGGGCGTAAACTTATTCTTTGAGTTGAATGAATGGCTCTCCAAAAAGACGGCTTTCCTTAATTTTATGCCGGAAATAGAGGAAGTGCATCATACGGAAAAGAAAGACAGCCCGAGCGGGACTGCGATAACATTAGCTGAAGGAACCATAAAAAACTATCCGAACATAAATTCCTGGATAAACGAAAAATCCACTAACCACCAAAAATTAGGAATTATTTCAGAAAGAAAGCCTAACGTTCCGGGTACTCATACTGTGACCTACTCTTCAAATCTTGAAACCATGAAAATCACTCACGTGGCTCACGATAGAGGCGTGTTTGCCGAGGGGGTCGTGAAGGCGGCTAAATGGATTAATTCCAAGAGTGGGTTTTTGACCATGTCAGACTTTATTAATGATCAATAAAAGATGTATTTCAACGACTTTAATCCGGTTTTTGTTATCGTATTTCTTATTTCATGGTTTGTTCTTCAGGGAACTGCCTATTATCAGTTCTTTGAAAAAGCCGGGAAAGAGAAGTGGAAAGGATTTATCCCGATTTATAATTATTACATCCATCTCCAAATTATTGGAAGGCCGGTTTGGTGGCTGATCTTGCTATTCGTGCCGGTAATTAATTTTTTCGTGGCACTTACTATGCACTTAGATCTTTTAAAGTCCTTTGGCAAATACACTTATCTTGATCAGGTGCTTGGTGTTGTGCTTGCCCCTATTTACATGAATTATGTTGCATGGACCCATACGAAATACGTTGATAGAGCCACTTCAATTCCCAAGCCAAAGAAATCTTTTGGCAGAGAATGGTTTGAGGCTATTGTGTTTGCCGTTTTTTGTGCAACTTTCGTTCGTTGGATTTTTATGGAAGCGTATATTATCCCTACCGGATCGATGGAACGGTCATTATTAATTGGTGATTTCCTGTTTGTAAGCAAAGCAGAGTACGGCCCCAGAACCCCGCAGACGCCGCTACAAATTCCGCTGACCCATCAAACAATTTGGGGCACTAATACGCCGTCGTATATTCCGGCTGTTTCATTAAGAAGCTATCGTTTGCCTTCATTCGGAAAAGTGGAACGCAACGACGTTGTCGTATTTAACTATCCTGCCGAGAGAAATTTTGAAGATTATAACAAACGTAGGGATGGCGAATTTCACCCGCTCGACCTGAAAACCCACTATATTAAAAGAGCAGTGGCAATCGCTGGGGAAACGTTAGAGATTAAAAATACCCGGGTATATATCAATGGGGAAAAGTCCGATGACCCACCGCTGATGCAGCATATATATTTTATAAAAACAAAAGAAGTCATCAGGGATAGAATTTTTGAAAAGTACAACATTGACCCTCAAAATATTGAGCAAAGAATTCCGGAGGGATATTTCATTCACCTTCCACCACACGTAGCCGAACAATTAAAAAAACTCCCATTTATTGAAGATGTAATTCTTCAACTTAGAAATGAAGGACAAGCGGAGATGGGCATTTTCCCGAATGCTGAATATTTCTCCTGGAATCGGGATTTCTTCGGCCCACTCACTGTTCCGGCTAAGGGGATGGAAATAGCTGTCTCTGAAGAAAACCTGGCCATGTATGGGTCTACAATCCTCAACTACGAAGCTAACGAGAATGCTGAAATTGTGGAAAATCAACTTTTTATCAATGGCAAAAGCGTTGATAATTATACATTCAGGAAAGATTATTATTTCATGATGGGCGATAACAGGCATGCCTCAGATGATTCACGATATTGGGGGTTTGTTCCGGAGGATAATGTTGTGGGTGAGGCATCTTTTATCTGGATGTCGTGGAACCAAAACGGAAATTTTCTTAATAAAATAAGGTGGAGTCGCCTTTTTAATGCGATTGAATAGTTAAGAATGCCAGTAACTCAAGATGCAGGTTGTTAATCAACGGCTTCTATTGCTTCGGCAAAAAAGAATCTTTTATTCTTTCTGTTCCAAACAATCCAAAATCGCTCTTTCTAATCTTTGCTTTCGCTCGTCTCTGTAAGTAAAATTGTAGCCAATATTTCCTGTCGAGGAAATAGTTCTGGATATGGGTGGCTGCCCTTCTCCTGTGATTATTTTTATTGCTTCGGCTAACAGAGGTTCTTCCGAATCACCCAACGGTTTAAAATCTTCCAGAAAGTCCTTCTCATCAATAACTACGTCCGGATTTAAACCTTCAGAATAATCGGAGAAGCCTTCGGAGTTTGCGATTCGGCTCACAATGGGCTGAATGGCATAGGTATGATTCGGATTTAAGTCATTCCCCTCTCTACTTAAATACAAT
>JAPPDO010000046.1 GCA_028821635.1 Ekhidna sp. | reverse complement strand
TAGCTATTTCGGTGACCGGTAATAAGGAAAGGTTTACGGACAGGAATTGGAGGTTCAGTTGAATCGGTAGGTTTCAATAAATCAATCTTTAAAAGACTTGGTTAAAGTTCCACCATGGAATTGGGCGAAGTTTCAAACCTGAACCATGATGATAATTTCCTGTTTGCAATCATGTTGCTTCAAGTTATATTTCTATTGCTTCTGTCTACAATTACGTTCCTACCCGTTACATCTCTATTGCTTCTGTTTACAGTTGCGTTCCTACGGGTTACAATGTTGTTTTTCGCTTGTAAGATGACTGAGCTTGCCGAAATGGTACCCTTCCCTTCTCAAAGAGACGAAGGTGGTTACAAACTACGGACGGGGGAGGGTAGATTTTAGTCGATTTCTGACTCCCATATAACTCCTACCAAACCCTTCGAGTCGTCATCTTGAGATATCAGGTATTCTAAAGTCTTTTTGAAATTCTCTAGTTCTTTCCTAATCAATATCGAACTTTATAGATTTAGCGTAGGCGTTTAAGTTAATAGCAGCCACAGACCCAATAGATTGTTGCAAATAGCGAGAGAGCTGTAGAAAGAATGTAACTAATGAATACTCCGGTTTACTGAATTTAATATTTCTCATCCTCCTAGCATTATAATAACTATAAATTCTTTCATTACAATCTTTAATCTGAGCGTCTTCCTTACCTTCATATTCAATATAAAAGCTGGCAGTTTTTACCGCACAGCCCATATCAAAAGACTGCAATTCTGCTAGGGAGTTAAGATGCTTTTCGACGGTTTCTATAGAAATCGTACTATCAATAGCTAACAGTCCACCAATAATCTTGGTAAGTGGTCTAGGATCATGTGATTTTCCACGATCAATAATATTTGTTGATGTTCTGTAAAGCTGTCGGACACTTTTTATTTTTTCACCCGCATATTCTATGTATTCCTTACTTATTTCAGGCTTGACTTCAAAAACCGCATAAACTCCTTCAGCAGGGATATACATTACTCCATCTTGTTTGAAGACAAATGGCGTAAAGTGTTGATCATAAATAACGAGATCTAATTGCTGACTTAAATGTCCCTTACTATCTATTACAAAGGCCTTGTCAATACAATATCTGTTTGGGAGATATTCGCCTAGCCAACTTATCCAGACATTTTCTAGGGAATCCCCTTTAGAGCCGGGATGTTTTATAAATTTTCTGTTAGTACTAAATCTGGCTTCAACTTGTTTTTGAAGTCCGGCGAATAAATCTTTTAACTCAATTTGCTCACTCATACTTCTTCTTTGAAAGGTTTCGTAGGAGTTAAATCTTTAATAAAGTCAATTGCTTTATCGGGATCAACTTTACTATTAGGAAAAGCTTGCAGTACAACACATGGTATTAGTCTCTGGATCAAATCAGAAAATGTAAATCCGTATTTCCTTTTATCGTTAACACCCGTTATTTTGACTACTTGATTAATTTGATCTTCTTGGAATCCAAGTTCCTTTAATGGAGTCTCAATTACTTTTCTTCTTTGAATGTCATTTGGTCTCTCAAACTTTAATATTTCCGCAGCACGTCTTTTAATAGCAGGATCAAGAGAGTTTGATCTATTTGTACACATAATAACTGCCGCTGGCACTTTCCCATTTCCAAGTCGATCAACACCTCTTATAAAAGCGTTTACTCCAGCCTTATCCTCATGGTGCATCTGTGAACTTTCTCTACTTTGAGCTAAAGCATCAGCCTCATCCACAAGTAGAATAATGGCACCTCTTGATTTACTCCCATTTGATTTGAGCTGACTTGCTTTTTGGTATGTCTCTTCAAAAGCCCCCGATATTAATTGAGTCATCTGACCAACTCTACCTTCTCCTCTACTGGATAGACTCAGGGGTAGCAAGGTAATATCAATTTTCTCCTCTCTGGCAACGTAATCTCCTATCGTGATCGCTAGTTCGCTTTTACCGGAACCTACATCACCAATAAAAACTATTAATGGTGGCCTCTTTAGTACAGAGTTAATTGCAGTCTTAGCACCCGGATGATACTTTGATTTCCATTTATTCAATGCATCTGGATTGATAAGTAATATAAGTATTCTCCTCAGCCTTTCTTTATAATCATCCAATCCTACCAAATCATGGAATCTCTCCATATAATCAGTATCTGGGTATACTATTGCTTGCTCAAAAATTCCCTGCATTTCAATACTTTTTTAAACTTGATCTATCTAGTCCCTTGCCTCCAGAGTAATAATATCTATCATTTGAAAAATATCCATCTGCACTCGGTTCTGAAGCATCAACTCGCTTGAAGGGTAAATTCGATTCAAAGGCTTCTCTTTCAGACTGTGAAGAGTTATCATAAGCACTGGAGTAAGTTAAGAAACTGTAAAATGATGCTCCGTCTGTATCAGCATCTGGTCGAACTTTGCCAGGGTCATCGTCAATAGAAGAATTGGCTAAGTCTTTTGCAGTATACCTCAAAGTCGGTTCAATCCAATTTTCACCTCTTTTGAAACCATAAGTTATTTCTTTGAGGTAGCCATTTTTTAGAAGTTGGACTATCTCCTCTTCATAATCATTAATTCGTAAGTCACTAGGATCTCCGTAAAATCTTTGAAGCCTTTTTAGATCCGCTGCAACTTTTGAAGCTAGATATTTTGCGTGTGTTACTGTAAAGGTTTGACTATATGTATATGAACCCATTTTATTAAACTTGAAAAGTGGGACCAAAAACTTTTTGCCAGTAATAAACGGTCTTCTTTTTTGTTGTTGCTGAAAGAGCAGAATCAATGGCATCTCCAGCATCCAATGCTAAATCCACAATGAAGTCTGCCTGCGAATTAGTATAGAGCTTTGAAGCATTGTTTTCTTCATTAACTGGATCTATAATCTGTACAGGTTCAGTAAATGAACCAATTTTTGATAATGAGTAGTAATCTGAAAATGCAATCTGTTCTCTAATATCAGTTTTTGCGATGTAAGTAAAGAAGGCTTGAAGAGCCTCTGGATAGTCTGAAAAATCCACACCATCATCAGCCAATTTGGCAAGTATTAATTCTATCATGAATGATTTGAATTTGAAGTTTGCATTACTCTGCTTCATATTTCTTTTCCAATACTTTACTAGCCTGACAACCTGAGCGAAATTGTTTTGATTCTTTGATTTCCTTTTCCTAATGAAATTTAAATGTCTTGGTATACAAGTCTTTAGAAAAGAGCCGTCATCTTGGCTTACTAAGTTTCCATACCAGTCAGGATCACCGTCATAAATTATTGGAACAATGTCAATATCCAAGCCGGTTCCTTTAAAGCTTATGGTAACAGAATAGGTTTGAGATTTTACCTGACTAGCATCTATATTAGGATATATTTTCCTAAGTCTCTCCGCTAGATAGTCTAGTAGCTTTTCTATATCGCTAGGAACTTCTGATCCGGATATGTAACAGGCCATGTCAATATCATTAAGAGTTTTCAATGCTGTGCCTTTTGCTAGACTTCCAGATAAAAGAATTTTTTTTAATTCAAAATCATCATGCTCCGAAAGATACTCCTCAACTTTTTCTCGTACTCTCCGGGCTTGTTCTCGAAAGGTGGAAGCTTTATCTCTTGATAGATTTACTTGCTCCTCAGCAAATCTCAGAATGTCTTTATGGTCTACATGGCTCCTACTCATTTCTCTTTCCTTACTCCTTTAAAGGGTTTGACATCTTGTTTAACTTCATAAAGTTAAATTATGAACCAATTTCATTTAATTCTACAACTTGAGTGCCAAAGTCTCCTACTACTGATAATATTAGTATAATCTCATTGCAACCTAAGAAAATTTAAAATTTTCATGCTATAATGTCATACAAAGATGAAGCAAATTAAATATATTCTTCATGAGTCTGCCATCTTGGCAGGTCTTAGTGACTATCATCTTTTCCTTCAATAATACTAATTTCAGGGATGCTATCCATACGGAAAAGATTTTTTCTAACAGGGTGTTCCTTATCGTTTAACCTTTCAAATACCTGCTTACAGATGGCTAGTTTCTCCTGATCTGACATGGAATCTTTTAGTGCCGCCAGCTCTCCTAAATACCGGATGATTTGACGGTCATGCTTTTTTAGAAGGTCTGGAAAATAAAGATCATAAACAATGCCGTCAATGATTTGCTCAAAATACACCCGCCAAATTTTTAGTTTTATATTCTCATGATTCGTTTTTATAAGTTGAATTATGTATTCAACTAATCTTAACATCTCAAGATTATTGCTGAATAATATAGGGATGTTAATTAAGGGTTCTTTATCTACTTGAAATAACTCACCTTGCAGTTTACCTCTATTTTTTAACCAGAATTTGATCAGTTTTGAATTTAGTAAACCAGTTAGATATTTTAGATCAATCCTTTCAGAGTTAATGAGGTTGTATGTTTGGGAAACATAACATTCAAAATCAGAATAAGTAAAAGTTGGCTCTTGACATTTTCTTAGAGATAAAATTTTATTCCCTTTAAAGAAGGACTCATTGCGAGACCTATGAAGTCCATAAGGTGCAAAATCAGATGTAATAACATCTCTAAACTTATTAAGATGGCTATTAATTTTTGGAAAATCATTTATCCACTTGTTTGCGCTAGAGTTTGTGTATATTATCCACTCTTGGTTATCTGAAACTTTGAAGTATTTTTTTAAGTGTTCCGTTGAATAAAATGGCTTAACGATTTCCATTTCTCTAGATCCTAATTCAAGACTATCTAATTCTTCTTTGGATAAATTAAATATACCGTCACCTCTATGAAATCCGGTTCCTAAAATGTCAGCATTTTTCTTATTCAGCTTATCTTGTGGTGCTACAATGCCCTGTGTAATCTCATGCTCATACAAAAAGAAATCACCAATTTCATATATGATTTTTAAGATGCGTTCTTGTTCAGGGTTATTAAATGTAATAAAACCATCATTGAACTGAGTTTTATTAAAAGGAAACAGATATTTCTCGGATTTATATTTCAAGTCTGAATTAAAATCCAAGAATTTTTTAAGTTGATCACCATTAACATTCTGATCTTTTAGGATAGAATACTTGACTTTATGAGTATTACTCGTTTTAACCTTTGTAAGTATATAAATCATTGTTTGGATTCCTGCGGACTTAAATACCTTGTAATCATTAAAATCAGTAAATAGTTTGATTGTAGTATCAGATAAGACCTTATCTCTAAACTTAGAAGCACCTGAGCTAGTAATCCAGTTGTTTTGCGCTATAAAACACTCTATACCATCTTCTTTCAGAAAATCAATCATTTTACATGCAAATCCATACCACAAATCCATTTTACCCTGATAGTAGGGAGAATCTCGAAATCCATCAAAAGCTTTGCGGCTTG
>JAPPDO010000057.1 GCA_028821635.1 Ekhidna sp. | reverse complement strand
GACTTTGGAACAATTAGTTTTTCCTCATGTATCATCTCAATCAAAGCGTCTTTATCAAACGAATGACGTTCCTGCTCGAAAAGTTTCCAAGCAAGATCATCGTAAATGATGTTAGTCACCGTTGGATCGATTGGTTTGAGTCCAGCCAATTTTAGCCGTGGTTGCATCTCCTTTTCTAAATCTGTGAGATTCTTTCCGAGTGTGAACCGAACAGTGTTCAAGAAGGCACGTAGATCGTCTTCCGATACCCGAAGATGATTTGCAAGTTTTAATCGAACTTTACCTATTGTGGATCTGGGTCCCTTTTTATAAAAGGTTGGACGAAGCATTTCCTCATGTAAATGCTCGGCGAGCGCGTCTCGATGGTCCCAATGCCAATTCGAGAAAATGTACAATCGAAATGTATCTGGACCTGTTTTATCCGAAAGACATATATATGCGTTATACAAACGTTTCAGCATTGAATCCTTACAATTGATGAAACTCGGATCAATCAGGTTTTCATGGGAGAATGCACCGCGTTGTGTCATATGATATTTGCACTGAAAAAGTTCATGAATAACTTCTTGCTTTCCTGTTATTCGGTCTTTTATTGGCTCACGGTAGAAAACGGTAACATCATCGACAAAGGAAACTCGGTCACTTTCCAAGGTGACAGATTCGATATAATCACCAGTTCTCAGTTCAAGCAGCTTCAGCCAGAAGACTCTGGCTTGGTATTCATCCCCTTTTCTCCGTGCAACAATAGCTTTTGCCATAAAAAAATTTCCTTATTTTGGATTAATTATTGCGCACTGTCACGAATGTATCTAATTACGTCATACATGTCAATACATGAAATTTATTTTTTATATTCCATCATTCATATGAGGTGTCATTATTTTTCACAAAAGACCATTTTACAACAAAATAGGGAGGAAAAATTTATTTTATCCTCCCCGTCGAATTTGGGCAAATTTTAGCACGATTTTTAATCTTGTTTGTCCATTTTTCAGCCTACAACTCCCGCAGTGCCGATAGTGCTTCGGCGACTTCTCTTCCTTTTTGTTCGATGATGTTGAGCAGGTCTTCGGGGGTTCGGGTGTCTTCTTCGACGATGCTGTTGGGATTGACGGCTTTGAGGTCATAAACCGCGTCGTCAATCGTCTGTGCCCGGTTTATCAATTCTCGCGCATCTCGTCGCAATTCTTCTTCCTGACTTTCAAGTGCTTTGTAGTCATCCGTTTTATCCTTTGCCAGAGCCATCAATTGAACTTTGATTTCATCAGCTTGTCGGCTTTTGGATTCGGCCTGTTTGCGGAGGGGCGCAGATTCTTTGAGGGCGTCTTTTTTGCGTTGGGGAAGATCTACTGTCCAGCTTTTTTCGCTTTCTTCGCGTTTGGGCATCCGTTTGAAAAAGTCTTCAAAGTGTTTCGATGTGAGTGGATTGCGTTTGGTTACTTTTACGTCTGATAGGTCGTAATACCAGATTTCTGTTGTGGGTTCACCTTTTGAGAAGAAGAGCAGATTGGTTTTTACACCAGCCCCTGCCGATGTGAAGACACCAGGGGGCAGACTCACAATGCACCACAGTTTGCACTCTTCGACGAGTTTGCGTTTGGTCTGGACAAAGGCTTTTTCGTTTGTCCGGAATAAAATGCCTTCGTCCATCACAATGCCGCAGCGTCCGCCTTGTGTGAGGCTGTCTATGATGTGTTGTAAAAAGAGAACCTGCGTGGCTCCTGTTTTGTAAGCGAATTGCGTTTGAGCGTCTTTGCCTTCTTTACCGCCAAAGGGTGGATTCATCAGCACGATGTCAAATAGCGGTGGTGCGGTGAGAAAAAGCCCGCCATAGACTTCATTGCCCGTGAGCGTGTTGCCATGCCAGATGTGGGGCTGATCAATATCGTGAAGTACTAGATTGGCAAGGGCAATGGGATAGATCAAATTTTCTTTTTCGCGTCCGTAGAACGTTTGTGTTTTGAGGATGTCGAGTTGATCGGGGGTGGCGTCGTCGCCGAGGTCGTGATGCATGTGCTCGTAAGCCTGAGCCAGAAAACCTCCGGTGCCACACGCAGGGTCGTACACGGTTTCACCGATTTTGGGATCGACTGTGCGAATTATAGCTCGGATGACTTCCCGAGGCGTGAAGAATTGACCGCCATCGTTGCCCTTTTCGCCCATGCGAAGTAAGAGACCTTCATAGACTTGCGATAGGGGAAAGACATGGGTTGGGTCAATAGATTCGTCTTTGATTTCGTGGACGCGGTCCAGCACATCGAGCATGTTCCGCTCGGTGTCAATGCGGACCTGTTCAACACCGGACAGGACTTCGCTGATGATTTTTTGCCGTGCAGTGGCATTGGGTTTGTCTCGCAATGCTTTCAAGTGGGGCAGAAGGTCTTCGTTCACAAAGGGCAAAAATGCATTCATTGCGCCTTCTTGAAGTTCTACGCGCTTTACGCCATCTGGTGCAGCCCAATCGCGCCAGCGATACGGTGCTTCTAATGATGGGATATAGTGTTGCCCGACGGCTTCCGCCATCATTTCTTCTTGTCCTTCGCGCTCGTCCAGGATGCGGAGAAATAATATCCATGTCAGTTCTGGTACATACTGCATTGCGCCCGCACAATTGGATCGCCGCATGATGTCGCAGATGCTTTTGATCGCGCTGTTGACGGATTGCACTGTGGATAGTCCTGCTTTTGTCATAAATACCTCATTGAGATGTCAGAGTTCGCCGTTGAAGGCGTTATTTAATACAGCCGATGGAATTGCATCAATAGTCTGCATCTGCAATCTCAGATCAGTTATGATTTTTTCTGATATTTTGATTCTATGTAATATATCCTTAACTATTTTTAATTGGATTTTTGTCGGAGGGCAAGGAATGAAAAAATCCTCAATCATGCTTTTTGTCAGAGCTTGTCGAGTCGCACCTGATTGAGAGTTCATTATAAAGCTTTGAAAAACAGGATTTGACATATAAAACGACAAATAATCAGGGTTTAGGATACCAGTGCGAATAATACTTACATGTTGATTCACATTAGCAGGACAAATTTCATCTGGGACTACACATACTCTGCCAATGGAGGCTCCCGTGATATTTAATAACACATCTCCCTTTTCTACACGGCTATTACGCATTTTTTGATCTTGTTCTTGGTCTATGAAAACAAGCCCATTAGGAATAAATCTATTCAAATAGATATTTTGGCTACGAATAAGTGGGATCCCTTCAGGTTTATACGCCGATTGCCCACCTCGAGGCGTGACACCACTTCCAATCTTACTTGCGTGATCTCCCAAACGTACTTTGGGCCATTGCTTTGCCTCTTTACTTTCAAAAATTTCTCGCAAATATGCAGCTGATAAAGCCTCAGCAGCCTCCAATTGTGCCTCAGTAGCAGCACGGGCGCAGGCAATGTCAGCCATTCGGTCGTTGAGAATAGCGGCGATGCGTTTTTGCTCGGAGAGAGAGGGGAGTGGAATCGCAAGATCTTCAAGAAAGTATGACGGTACCCTTTGTTGGCCCACTGATCCTGTGAAGTGTGTGACTGCTTCATTGAGAATCGAAGGTTGGCGGATGTAGAGATGTATCCATTCTGGTATGATTTCATCTCCTGGTCTGATGACATGAAATTCGGTCGTGCCAAAACCGATACCGTCAATCAAATTTCTCGCTATAACGTGTTTCCCATTCTGCATGCAGGGTGTAATCTTGGCAAATAGAACATCATTTTCTTCAAAGTAGGTGTACCCCTTCTTAATCTCTCCAAAAGGTCTTTCTAACGGATCTGAGACGTTCCCCGAAGTTCCATCGACAGAGGGCATTGGGACAAAGGTTGTCGGTGCTTCTTCTGGCCGCTTAAGACCTCTGGGACGACGAGGATTGATTCCTGCAATATCCTTCAATTGGGACCAACGCCATTCCTTTGTCTCTTTGCTCTCGAAAACTTCCTTCAAATCTGTCAACGAACTTTTCACGCTGTAAATATCCTTTTCGTTAGCATTTATATTCAATAGTGCCGAATGAGGTCTCAAAAAAACAAATTCACTTCTGGAGCATTATCATTGCCTCTGACATAAGGGGCTTTACAAAGCATTTCTTTTTGTTTTTCTGATAATGAATCAAAGACAATAGGGGACAGAACCAAATTTTTTACTGACATCTGATTCTCAAGTAAAATTTTTGATAGGGCAATTTTGAGTCCTTTCTCCTTCATAATATCCCTATATGGAGAAAAGAGATCATCATTCAACGGTGGTGCTCCTAATGGAAGTCCCACAATATAACAGACAGTTTTTGTTTTGCTTATCGGATAGACAATTCCAAGCGCACCCATAACATCTACTGGTCTTATAATACCATTTATTTTTATATTTCTTTTTTGCCAATCTAAAAGAAAAAAACTACCGATAACAGATGGTTCCTTAACGTTTATAACTTGACGAATTATACGGCAATCATTGAAGCTTGTAGGAAGAACTCTCTCGAAATCTTGCATAAGGTTGTAGACCTGGTACGAAAATTCAAAAAAATGAGGAGATATTTTGTCCATATCCAAGTTTTCATCAGTCGCTGGATTTCTCCCCATTGAGAATGTAGAATAGTTGGCAACACGCCATCCAAGCTCTTTTTCTTTTTTATCTAAATATTGTTGTATTACGGTATGATTCAGCGTCATATAATAGGTTGAACACAATACCCTATATAGTTGTTCAAGAACAGATCGTTGGTCTCCCTCGATAAGCGACTTGCTATCTGCATTCTTAAAAATCCTATGATCACAGCGCGAACAAAAACCATGAAAAATTGATATTTTCTTTTCTCCCTGTTTCTTGAATGAACCCTTTGGGAAAGCCCATTGTTGATCGTTTACAACAACAACTTCCTTTTCTGTTCCCGAATGGAAACCAACAATATGGCTATCTTTTGAGAGAAATCTACTCATTAAGTTAGAGAGTGGATACGTATGATTTTTTGTTTTCCCTGTTGCTTTTCCGCAGGAAAAACAAGGAATTTCTATATATTCTGCAAATATGTCCCTAAAAATGATACCCAAAGGGGATTTCAAGACATCACTGAACCTAAAACTCTCAAAGACCTCATTTCTTTCCGAAATTTTATTGCGTCTTCTTAAAGACTCTAAAGACTTTGTCGTTTCTATTTCCAACTTCGTATCTTTCCTTTGTTGGAAATCATTATATATAGGGTCATATACCCTCTGTTTCCAATCGCCAAAATTTGTCATGTGAAACCTCTTAAAAAAAACAGAGACTTGCCATCTTGGTACGTCACTATTGTAAGTAATCCCAATTCCAACGGACAAACCAATTGACACACTTGCTCTGCGACGATATCCCACGGAATATGTCATCGGTC
>JAPPDO010000217.1 GCA_028821635.1 Ekhidna sp. | reverse complement strand
GAATATTCTTTATATTTGTTATTCAATCATTTAACTATGCTAAATTAGCAATGCCTTTAGTTTTTTTTTATTTTTGTTTGTACTCGTGTCATGTTCTCTTTCGGACAATGCTGAACGACTGCTACAAAGAACCCAAAAAAATGACGGAAAACGAGATTGTAAAAGCGTGATGAAGTATTCTTCTGTTACTTAGTCACCTATTCTCTGTAAATAAATTAGTAATACCTATACTACATGTAGTTATGCTTCTTTCACTTTCAAGCTGGCTCCTTCGTCAGATATTACTTCTATTTCAATACCCTCATCAATAAAGTTTCCACGCGTGAATGCGTCATAAATCACTCCGTCAATCTCAATTTTACCACTAGGTCTCAGGCGTGTGTACGTTCTCCCCCTCATTCCAATCATTGAGATCTTCCCGTAAAAGGTTGAGGTGTAGCCTCGATCTCTGTCCTGAATTTCCTGAAGTGTTATCCGCTTCAAGATATTGCTATTAAGCAGTCTGGCTCCGCTGATGAACATGATGACAATCGCTCCCATTATGCCCAAAATAACCGTAGCTGTTGCCACAAAGACTTCCTCTCTGGGCACAAAAGAAAAATCAAGCATATCATTGTTAAGCATAACTAAAATCAACGATCCAAATGTGCAAATAAGCCCTAAGACACCTGCGATACCAAATCCGGGAAGGACAAACACTTCCAATGCAATCAGCGTGACCCCAACAACAAATAGTAATATTTCCCAATTTTCAGCAAGTCCGTTCAGGTAGTTTGGCACAAAGTATAAGATAATGGCGATAATGGAGGCGAGTATAGGAAAGCCGACACCGGGAGTCTGAAGTTCAAAATAGATACCCCCAATGATAATCAGGATCAATATTCCGCTCACCAAGGGATTGAGAAAGAGTGATATGATTCTTTCGGTGCTGCTCAATTTAAACTCTTCTACTTCAAACTTTTCCACCCCTGCTCGTTTCATAATATCATCAAGATCATCTACCTCAGCCTCACAAAACCCATATTTTATTGCTTCGGAAGTAGAGAAAGTAAGTATCTTTCCTTCGGTTGCAATGCTATCTAAGTCAATATCTTCATCTACCATCGCCTCTGCTATTCTTGGGTCACGACCTTTTGCTTCAGCCGTTGATCGCATAATTGAGCGCATGTACGATTGGTATTTGTCCGGTGCGGCGGCTCCATCCTGAGAAACTACAGTTGCAGCACCCATGCTTGACCCCTTGGCCATGTAGATACTGTCACAAGCTATGGAAATGAGGGCTCCCGCAGAGGCAGCGTCTTTGTTGATAAACGCATAAACAGGTTTTTTGTAATTAAGAATTCGGGTACGGATTTCATCTGCGTCATTCAAAGCCCCACCGTATGTATCTAACTCAATAATGACGTAGTCGGCATCAACCTCCTCTGCCCGTTCCATGCCTAGTTTCGAGTATCGGTTGGTGCGGGGATCAATAGCGTCTTTAATCTTTATACGAAGCACTTTGGTCTTAATGCTATCCTGACCAACGGCTAAAATCGAAAGCAATAAAACCCCTAATGTGACGATTTTTTTCATTACCCTAAAATAACTTCATCTTTGACTAAGTAAAGCTATTATTTCTAACTCTGAATGCAACCAGAAAATCTTTTGCCCGGCTTTCATTCTCTTCATTTTGATTATCCTATTCATAAAATACTCTTGAGCAGCAAAGAAAAAGTACTTATTTTAATCCTGAGGGATGCTTTGAAAAAAGAGACTTACCTCTACAAGGTTGCTCTAAATACGTTTACTAAGGAACGTATTAATCTGGATATTGGATGGTTTGAAGAATTGGTTAGCATGAGCGGAGATTATGTTTATTCCATTGTTTATGAGAATCAGAATGACCCTTCCAAATACCATTTTGCTCGTCATGATTTGTCAAATCAGAGGGTCGAGAAAGTATCGGATATTCCTGAACTTAGTTTTTTGGGAGAAGAGCCTTTTTTGTATGAATATGGCACGGAATTTTACCGGATAATAAAAAAATTTCTGGGGCTTGATCTGCCGCTTGCTTGCGAATACTATGAGAAAGGAGAAAATATCATTATCAGCTACTATCTTCGTCTTGGAGAGGCATTTAATAGATTTTTACTGTTTTTGAAGGACGGGGAAAAAGTCTGGAAAATTGAACAAGACAAGAAAATGAAAGGCTTCTCATCCGGTGCGTTTTTTGTATTCTACGGTCAGGTTATCTTTGTTCGAGATCAAAATGAGATTTGTTTTTACAATTTGTAGTTTAAGTTGGGTTTTTTTCTCTAATGCCGGAGTAGCAGATAGTATTCGGGCAGAGCAAAGGAGCAACGGACTCTTCGTCATACATCAGGTTGAAGAAGAGGAGACTTTATATTCATTGGCTAAAAGGTATGGGGGGACGGTTCACGAAATGATTGTACAAAATCAGATCACAGATAATCGCATTAATGTGGGGCAGATGATTGAAATATTGGTAAAAAAAAATACAGACAGACAAACCAACCTGGCTGAGAATGAAAAGCAACCCCCTGAAACAATAGCAGAAGACTACCATTTAGTGGGAAAAGGTGAGACGCTGTATAGTATTTCGAGAAGGTATAATGTAAAAGTAAAAGACCTTAAAAAGTGGAATAATTTGAAAGAGAATGCCATCTCATCAGGCATGAGGCTAAAGATTGATAAAACCCCTAAGAAGCCGCCCGAACCGGAAGAGGAGCACGTTGAACAGCCGGTTGCAGTCTCCCAAGCGTTAGCAGCCGATGATTCTACCGAAACATTGGTTTTTAATGATTTTCCTGAAGATTTTGAACGCTATCTCGTACAAACGAGTGAAACACTTTATACGATAGCCCGCCAAATAGGGGTTAGTCTTGATAGCTTGAGAGCATGGAATAGCCTAAAATCAGATTATTTGAAAATCGGGCAAGAACTTTGGTTTAAAAAGCCTTCCTCGACAGATTTTTACAGTATTGATGATAGGGAAAAGAGGAGTCAGGCAGGCGGTGATGGCTTTGAAAAGATTTATGATGAAGGGATAATCTCTGTCATTGACTCCATGAATACTTCCAAGTATTTAGCACTGCACAGGACGCTGCCGATCGGCACCAATATAGAGGTAAGAAACCTGATGAATAATCAAATCATTCAGGTTAAAGTAGTCGGCAAGCTGCCGGACACAGGAATTAACCAAAACTTAATGCTTCGTCTTTCAAAGCCCGCATACGATCAGTTAGGGATATTGGATTCAAGATCCCGGGTAGAGATTTCTTACTTCAAAAAGTGAAATTACCGGAGTTAAGAGCGTTCTTGGATTCAAAAGTTGAGAGATATAATCAGCCGGAATTCATCCCCTTAGACCCGATCAGTGTTCCTCATGAGTTTGCCAAAAAGCAGGATATTGAAATTGCAGGATTCATGGCCGCAGTGTTTGCTTGGGGCCAAAGGAAAACGATTATTAATAAGAGTAAAGCGTTTTTACACCTGATGGATAATGACCCACATCAATTTGTATTAGAACATGAAGATGCTGATTTGCTGCGATTTCAAGATTTTAAACATCGTACATTTAATGGTACCGATGCACTTTATTTTTTACAATTCTTTAAGTGGTATTATTCTAAATATGAGTCATTGGAAACTGCCTTTATATCGGGCACTAAGCCTTTTGATATGGAGGCGGGTCTTACCCATTTTTTCAGGTTATTTTTTTCATTCCCACATCATCCAAGAAGAACGTATAAACACATCCCAACGCCGGCCCGTAAATCTGCATGTAAGCGGCTGAATATGTTTTTAAGGTGGATGGTCCGAGATGATGATAAAGGGGTTGATTTTGGACTATGGAGGAGGATAAAATCATCCCAACTGATGTGTCCCCTTGATGTACATGTAGATAGGGTTGCGAGGAGACTTGGGCTGATAAAGCGGGAGCAGACAGATTGGCAAACCACGTTAGAACTCACGGCAGTTCTTAAAAAATTAAATCCTAATGATCCTGTAAGATACGATTTTGCACTTTTTGGATTAGCGGTGGAGGAGGGGTTTTAAACAACCCATTCACCCGGATTTTCATGCCACTTCTCAAGCGTTTTGAGTGCTTCTTCTCCAAACATAGACTCATCTTTTACCTGATTCAGCAGGTGACGATAATCACTTAATACAACCAGATTGACTTTTTTGTCTTCAAAGTTTTTTTCTGCTACTTCAAACCCATAAGTAAATATTGCCATCATACCAATTACTTCTGCACCAGCCTCTCTCAGTGCTTGTGCTCCCGCTAGGGAGCTGCCTCCCGTCGAAACTAAATCCTCAATTAGTAAAACCTTTTGTCCTTTTTCAATCTTTCCCTCAACCATATTTTGCAGCCCATGTCCTTTGGGCTTTGAGCGTACATAAATGAATGGAAGTTCTAAATCATTAGCTATAAGTGTCCCTTGAGGGATGCCGGCAGTCGCTACGCCCGCTATCACATCAATATGGTCAAATTCTTTAGCTATTGCGAGACCAAATGCCGTTTTTATCTTAGAGCGTACATCGGGGAAAGAAAGACTCACTCTATTATCACAATAAACGGGGGATCTCCAGCCTGATGCCCACGTAAACGGCTCTCTTGGGTTTAACTTGATCGCTCCGATTTTTATCAGGTCAGATGCAATCTCCGCTGCCAGTTGAGAGTTATAAATCTTAATGCTCATGTGCACACAAAGAAAGTGTGTAAATTTTCGCCATTCAACAACCCCAATCGCTTGTTTGATTTTCATTTATTGGCTTAATTGCTCCCACGAATTTGATTGATGAAGCTTTTTATAAACGACATTCCGGTTTATATCCTGTCAGAAAAAAAAATCAATATGAATCGAGCCTATGGCTTGGTAGTTCGGGAATTTGAGACGATTGTGCCCGAAGAGCTTGTTGATGATGTTTTGATCATGAATGCCTCATACGATCAGATTGACAGTCTTTTGAAGTTGATGACGGCCAAAAAATTTAAGCGGGTGCATTCCATTTTTATTTCTACAAGAAAGAAACGAGACCTTATTGATCACCTAAAGAATAAGTTCAAGGTTGTTGAAGCTGCCGGAGGGGTTGTGGAAAAGGAGGGGAAATTTTTAATGATCCATCGAAGGAAAGTATGGGATATTCCAAAAGGAAAATTAGAGAAAGGTGAAACGATTAGGAAGTGTGCAGTGAGAGAAGTACACGAAGAAACCGGTGTGAAAGTGAAGATCACTGAAAAAATAGATGCCGTTTGGCATACATATATTGATCAAAAAAAATACATACTAAAAAAGACGCACTGGTTTGCAATGTCGTGTGTAAACGATAAAAAAATGGCTCCCCAGAAAGGTGAGGGGATAA
>JAPPDO010000389.1 GCA_028821635.1 Ekhidna sp. | reverse complement strand
CTCAGTCGATCCAAATGGCTTTTATCTATGGTGCGGTACGACAATCTCAAGATGAGGTGCATATTACTTTATCCCGCCGAACATATTAGCGAGTGCTCTCTTCCCTTCGGATTTATTCATCATCTTCATCATCTTGCGCATCTGCTCAAATTGTCTGAGAAGCTGATTTACTTCCTGAACGGAGGTGCCGCTTCCTTTAGCAATACGCTGTTTTCTTGTTCCATTCAAGATTTCTGAGTTGGCTCTCTCTTTAGGAGTCATTGACTTAATAATGGCCTCTATAGGCTTAAAAGAATCATCATCAATGTCCTTCATCGCCTTTCCGGCTCCGGGTATCATGCCGACGAGGTCTTTCATACTTCCCATCTTCTTCAACTGCTCCATTTGCTTTAAAAAGTCATCAAAGCCAAACCGATTACTCTGTATTTTCTTATTGATTCTTTTTGCTTCCTCTTCATCATAAGCCTGCTGGGCTCGCTCCACTAAGCTAACCACATCTCCCATTCCAAGGATTCTATTCGCCATACGGTCCGGGTGGAAAAGGTCAATGGCATCTATCTTCTCACCTGTTGAAATGTATTTGATGGGTTTCGCTACCTGCTTTCTGATTGACAGTGCCGCTCCGCCTCGTGTATCACCATCTAATTTGGTCAATACCACTCCATCAAAATCCAGCTGCTCATTGAAAGCTGCAACCGTGTTTACCGCATCCTGGCCTGTCATCGAATCCACCACAAACAGCGTCTCTGACGGATTGACTGCCTTTTTGAGTTCAGCGATTTCATTCATCATCTGTTCATCTACGGCAAGCCGTCCGGCAGTGTCTATAATCAGGGTCTTCTTGCTATTATCTTTGGCAAACTTTATCGCATTTTTTGCGATTTTAACGGCATCCTTATTTTCCGGTTCAGCATAGACCTCTACTCCCACTTGCTCCCCCAATACTTTCAGTTGATCAATAGCTGCCGGTCTGTAAATATCACAGGCCGCTAAAAGGATGCCTCTTCCCTGTTTTTTTAAAAGATTTGCCAGTTTCGCTGTAAACGTCGTTTTACCGGAGCCTTGAATGCCTGCAATCAGGATGATGTTTGGACTGCCATCAAGGTTAATGGGAACATGCTGCACTCCCATAAGTTTGGTGAGCTCCTCAGAGACGATCTTGGTAAGTAATTGTCCGGGAGAAACAGCGATCAGGACATCTCTGCCGAGTGCTTCATCTTTAATTTTATCTGTGAACTCCTTAGCGACTTTGTAATTAACATCAGCATCGACCAATGCTCTTCGGATTTCTTTTACCGTCGTGGCAATATTGACTTCGGTAATCTGTCCCTGCCCTTTGAGCGTTTTAAACGCTTTATCCAGCTTTACACTTAAATTATCAAACATCGTATTCTTGAATGAACCTCAAATTTACATATACCCATTGCGAGAATTAACGGTTGCATTTATTTTTGCTCCTCTCATGACGGAATAAAAATTATGAGGCGGCCCGGACTAAGAGTAACCGAGGCAGATGGCCGTGTCTGACTGCCGGTAAAGATTTTTTTAGACCCGCCAGATGCCCTTTACTCGGAAAACATTTTTTTTGGGTAATGCTCGAGACTTTGCTATTCTTACAACGGTAATTCATCAGTAGTATCAGATTCAATTTTCACCTGAATTTTAATTGCACTATAGGTTTCCGTGTTTCCAGCAGCGATCACTTTAACTAACCCAATCTTTGATCCTCTCCTGATGTCAAGAGTAAAACCGAAAATATCTCCAACTTTTAGTCCGGTAACTCTGCTGTTATCATTTACATTTCCTGCATCCTCGTTATATGCGTTCTCCAGTTCTGCAAGAGTTGTAATGTCATCGAAGTCCGGTGCCGTTAAGAAAGTCTTAAATCTTGTAGCATTCTGTTGATTAAAGTCATTAAGATCGACTTCTGCTTTAGTTTTGACGATAATGCCAGCTTCATGGTCATCAATTGCAGCAATAGTATATCCCAGCGTATCAGTATAGTGAAGTAATAAATCAATTTTCGCATCATTCAGCGTCGCATTGGTAGAAGAGTAAACGGAATCTTTTATGACATCATAAAAGCTGCCCAAAAAATCACTGTTTGGAAATCCTTCTATCAATAACTGAGTTGCGGATTGAACTTTAGGAGAGGATCGGACAATATTAAAATAATATATGAGAGTATTTGAAATTTGGTTCAAATCATCCATAGCATAAATTTCAAGTGAAGTTGTACCAACTGTATGATAAGTCAGCGAAAAGACATCAATCAACTTTTTTAGTGAGAAGTTCAGCGGGTCGGCATCTGACAGAGGTTCGAATGTTCTTTCCATTTCCACAGGAATAGTTGAAAAAGAATAATTATTAAAATCGCCATCTGCAATCACTGCGATAGTTAATACGATGGTAGAGTCTACCTCAATATCACTGCCACTTTTTACAACTGAATCGTTAACCTTCGCCGTAACGGTAATAAATGGAGGTTCAATTATCGGCACTTCATCCTTACAACTGATTATAATTACCGAAAAGGCCAGCACATTGAGTAAATATTTTTGTATCATCAGTTTCATAATTTTTTTAAAGCTACTAATAAGATACTGATACGACGGAGATGGTTGGAATTATCTGATAAAACAGTAAAGTGAGCATTTTACTTCTAGTAAATAAGCAGGGAAATAAGGTGATAGTTCTCTGTCAAAAATGACTGGTTTTACTTCCTGTTTTACATACTTAGAAAGTTACTCCAAGTTCTCGAAACATTTGGATGGTATTCATGTAAGTTATCTCAAACTCATCACAAGGCTCGGGTATCTTAACTTTGTTCTTTCTATTTGGTTCACTTACTTCATGCGTGACCAGCACCCTATTACCAATGTCTTGCAAAGCGTATGCAACTAAAAATGCGTCTGCTTCATCAGCATCTAAAAATTCGTTAATTGCCTCTGGTTGATAGTGACCCTTTTTGGAATTTGCCCATTCGGAGATTTGTCCGTATTCTTTCAAAACCGAGGATGAATCCCTGAAAAAGTCAGAGGGGAGATTGCCGGTGCACCACCTTTCGAGAGGATCATTCTTATCACAAATTTCTCCTTGTACTTTATCAATACTAACAATGGTTCCGGCCTCAGCTAACTCATGGACTTTAGTCCAAAAGCTTTTTACGACATCCGGGGGGTATGTAGCCCTGTGAGCCTGAATAAAAAAATTACTGTCTACTACATATACTCTCATTAGGAATTACATGGTTTTATCGAAGAATTTATCAAAAGTGTCTCCTTTCATACCCGTTAGTTTGTAGGCATCCCGATAAAGTAACTTTCCGGTTTTGACGGCATTATGGATATGAGAAGCGAATGTTGGACTAAGTCTTCTCCTGACGGTTGCATAAAAATCCCCTCCCGATCCATGATTTTGCTTTTTAACAATCTCCTGATTTTTATACTCCTCATAAAATTCAAAAAACTGTTCTTTGGGGATTTTTCCGGTATCCAGGGATCTTCTGGCAATAACGAGTTCACTTACTTTGAAAAAACGAGCGCAACCTTGAATGTCAGGATTTTCATGCCATTGATCGTTGAATGTATTCTCCGGCACTAAAAATTCTGCTGCTACTTTGTCACAAAGAATCTCTATCGGATCATCAGCGGGTTGAAGTGTTCGAAAGTCAAAGCCGGCACTATGCCCTGTCCAGATATGAGCAAGTTCATGTACGATCGTAAAAAGCTGGGCGGCCTTACTGTCAGCGTTATTTATAAACATGAAGGGGGCAAAATCATCAACAAGAACAAAACCTCTGCACTCCTCCACTTCAATTTTTCGGTAGGTATTGTTCTCAACGACTCCATTAAAAACCGTGATAATACCCTTATCCTCAATGTTTTCGACTAGGTAATCTAGGGCATCTTGCCGGTTACGACGATGTCTGGTCCAGTCTGCTGCAAGCCCGAGAGTGCTTCGGATACTGTTTACAATAGCATCCACATTACTCGACCGGATCATCAACTCCTGACTATTTTTGAACTGCCCTACATATTTTAACGGCTCAAAATCATTGTCCTGTAAATATTCCTTGAGCCAGCCCTGTCTCCGTTGAAGTGTTAAAATTGTATCATAAACATTTAAACTTACTTTTTCACCCTTTCTGTCCTTTGTTCTGAAAAATGGGATTGGTAATGATTCTTTTGGGGGTTCGGGTAAGAATAAGTATCCATAAGGCAGGTGAACCTTTCTGGAGAATTCTTCCAGTTGCTTCACTGTTGGTTTTCTTTCGTCATTTAACCACGCTGTTATTTGAGGCATTTTTTGGGCAAATTCAGACGGGTCATACCCAGCCCGTTCAATTGCCCAGGTCAGCATGTTCACATCTACTTCCACTCTCATGCCACAAAAGTATGTATTTAACTTTACGCTGCCAGCGTGGAAAAATCCAGCATGAACACAAAGAATCTAATTTTTCAGAAATCCATATTCGTAGACCTTTGGGGTAATTTTATCCGCCAAGAGTTTAAGTTTACTTCGCAATTCAGTGATTAATTTTACATAAGTCAAGTCATCACTTTTACTGTTCATCTGTCCTCTGTCGCTCCTTCCCTGAAAATGCTCCCTTATGTCATAAAGTGAAGCGTTTACGTTACAGTTTGGCTGCTGATGATAGTACTTCCAAAGGGATCTTCCCGCATCAAAGACTTCAGATGCCTCTTTAGAAAATTTCAATGCCGGCTTGGAAACGTATCGATCTCTGTACTCAGGCTTCGGTTCCAGCACCACGCTAAAAAGGTCTATGCCACTGCCGTCAGTCTTAATCTTACCTTTGACGAACTGTGTCATAAAATTGCTTTCAAACTTCTCTCTGGCATCCACTTCCTGCTCTGTGAAAGGTATCCAGTAATTTGTGCCTTGTTTCGAGGATATTCTGTTTTGCCCGTGAAAAAGCGTAAAGACAAGGCAGTCATTTTGGAATGTTCTATCTTTTTTCCAACCATCATTAGGGTAAAGAAACTGATCCCGATCGTTGAGCCAGGTTTGTTTAATTGTCCGTCTTACTGCATAATAAATGGAAGATTGAATAAGATTTTTACTACTAATCCGAATTCCTCTAGGATTAGCCATTTGTTCTTTTTCATTCAGAATATATACAATTCCATTTTGTTGAAAATCATTTCCGTTGGTGCCGGCTAAAAATCCAATGAAGTCGGATTCGACTTTGTATTTGGAAACCCATTTATTGATGAAGTCTTTTTTTTCTATAGCAGTAAATGTCTTTTGGGTAAAATAATCACCATTTTCATCATAAACATCAGAAACTGTGCCTTTAAAGGTTACATGATTGGCAGTATTCCAAATTTTAAAACCAATAGGAAAGTTACCT
>JAPPDO010000065.1 GCA_028821635.1 Ekhidna sp. | reverse complement strand
CACTTATATAGTACATGAGTAATACCCTTTTAGTTAATTCTTTGCATCACTAAAACGAAGTAGGTTTGTAATGAAAAATGATGCAATAAGCATTCAATTTTTAGTACGCCTGCACAACAATTCTTACCTTTGCCATTTTTTTAAAATACATCCAATTAAATAAATGAATTTTCATTTTACCGAGGAGCAGTTGGCGGTGAGAGATGCTGCCAGAGATTTTGCCCGCAAAGAATTACTGCCCAGTGTGATCGAGAGAGATACTAAAGAACAGTTTCCCGTCGAGCAGATTAAAGCATTAGGCAGACTGGGATTTATGGGTATGATAGTAGACTCAAAATATGGTGGAAGCGGGTTGGACATGGTGAGTTATGTCCTTGCTATGGAGGAGTTTTCAAAGATTGATGCCTCCACGTCTGTTTGTGTCTCTGTCAATAACTCTTTAGTGTGTTGGGGTCTGGAGAGGTATGGAACTGAAGAGCAAAAACAGAAATACCTGATTCCTTTAGCCAATGGTCAGAAACTTGGGGCTTTCTGCTTGTCTGAGCCGGAGGCTGGGTCCGATGCTACCTCTCAGAAAACCACAGCCGAAGATAAAGGAGATTATTATTTATTGAATGGCACGAAAAACTGGATTACAAACGGAAATTCCGCCTCAACCTATTTGGTAATGGCTCAAACTGATCCTAAAAAAGGTCACAAAGGGATAAACGCACTTATTGTAGAAAGGGAAATGGAAGGGCTCACTGTTGGTAAGAAAGAAGAAAAACTGGGTATTCGGGGCAGTGACACCCACTCTTTAATGTTTCAAGATGTAAAAGTGCCAAAGAAAAATAGAATAGGAGAAGATGGATTTGGGTTCAAGTTTGCCATAAACACGCTGAACGGCGGTCGGATCGGCATCGCAGCACAAGCGTTGGGAATTGCATCCGGCGCATTGGAGTTTTCACTGAAGTATGCACAAGAAAGAAAAGCATTTGGAGTGGAGATAGCTAAGCATCAAGCTATCCAATTTAAACTGGCAGACATGGCTACCGAAATAGAAGCAGCAAGGCTGCTTTGCCTAAACGCTGCACAGAAAAAAGATAAAGGCGAGGAGTTCTCAAAAGAAAGTGCTATGGCTAAATTGTTTGCTTCTGAGGTAGCAATGAAGCATACTGTAGAGGCAGTGCAAATCCACGGTGGATATGGTTACGTTAAGGAGTTTCATGTTGAGCGGTTGATGCGTGATGCTAAAATTACTCAGATATACGAGGGAACCTCTGAGGTGCAAAAGATCGTGATTTCTCGTGCATTATTGAAATAATTCAGGAATCGGAAAGAAGGGGTCCTTCTACTTGTCAGTCTACTCCACCGGCTTGATAGTCTTTCGTTGTTTCGGTGGACACGGATGAGTAATTTAAAAACATGCAGTCCATTCCGGTTAATCCTATGGTTACGGCCGGAGCTATTTTTGGGCTGTCTAGCGGACACAGTATATGGAACAACCAACGGTTAGTGGTGCAGTTGGAGCAGAAGCTGCCGGAGGATGAAGGGCAGTTCGTTAAGGCAGAAAAAAAACGGGTAGAGGGCTTTCAATACCTTTACGACTTTACCAAATATCTGGCTACAGGACTCTTTGCAACGGCACTGCTAATTTTCTTTTTTACGGAAACCCGTCACTGGCAGGCAGCAGCCATTGCAATAGTTATTCTCGGCCTCTCCGGCTTGGTGATTGACTATTTCTCAAAAGAGAGGGCCGACATCTACTGCCAAATCATTATGAATTACGAAAATGGAGAACAGCTATGATGATCGCTCCATAAGCTGAGAAGTTCCTGCCTTATTCTTCTTTCAATTCTCCAGAAAAGTAGGTGCATTAAATAATTAGTGTCTACTAAGGGTTATTGCTCGAATTTGACCAAGGCAGCGTGCCAAATGAGAACTCATAAGTTCTGTTGCCGTTCTTTCTTAACTTGACTTTAAATTTTTGCTGCGGTTTGAGTCCCATATCTTCCCGTAAATCACAATTTATGCGTATTAATTCATAGCGATAATCATTGCCTAAATCCTTTAAACTGTTAGCTAAAAGTTTAAACTCTGCAAGCCTTTTTTTAGGGTTAAGCAGATAAGTGCTCCAAAAAAACACAAAGATGTATGTTGGATTATAATCATCTAATTTGGACAGTCTCAAGCTGTCGTGCTCATTTAACGGCTTCGTAGCAGAAAGCAGAGAATCCCAACTGCCGAAATAGCCCATAGGTTTGGTAATACTATCCGAACAGGCTTGCACCAAGCTGATAGGCCCCGCATCTACCAATTGGCTTACCTGATTTGGCCCGCACGTAGCTTGGTTGTTAAAGCACATCAACCGACTATCCATCGTTCTGAAAGCATTCACAGACCCATCAAATGATTTG
The DNA here is from genome assembly GCA_028821635.1 of Ekhidna sp. Taxonomy (GTDB): domain Bacteria; phylum Bacteroidota; class Bacteroidia; order Cytophagales; family Cyclobacteriaceae; genus Ekhidna. Next base: position 2,978 of record JAPPDO010000065.1, on the reverse strand, counting down.
AAAAAAATACGCATGATTTCTGTCGAGTCCCAAACGGTACTGGTATAGAGGTCAATGATACTATCACTACCAAAGGTTCTAAATACGTGCGCATTAATCTCCTGTAAAGTAGTGACTTTTGGGTTTTTGAGGCCGCCTAAAGATTTAATAATAGGCCCACAGTTTGTCATGCAGCATAAAAAAAAGGCGACCGCAATCGCCCTCTGAATAGAAAGATTACTCATTCTCTAAAGATTCCCAATCAACGTCATTAAGAAATGACAGTATCAGCATGTCTGTTTACTCATCATAAATCACCTCCACAGGCTGTATTCTGCTGCTCGCAGCTTGAAAATCAACTGCTGGTTCATTAGTGAGTTTCTTAGGTGCAAAGCAGTCTTTGACAATTCCGCAGCGAAGGCCGGTACCCTTCGTCGTCATAGGAACAGAACCCTTCATGGTCTACAGGTGTAACGAAGGGCGAAGGTACATTCATTCTTATCTATTTAAGGTAGTCATCAGCATATACGAAGTAACCTATTACTATTATAAGCATTACTATTAAGCCCAATAATTGGGGCAATAATTCTTTGATTCTTCTTTGTTTTATTTTATCTCTGATTAGTAAGGCAACACCAATATAGGCTATGCCTAAAAAGATGATTGCTAGGTTCTTGTAATCAATGAGTAAAAAAAAGAAGAAGAAGAGCGTAAGCCCTGTAATGAGCAGAAGGCTACTGGGTTTAATTCTCTTTCGATCCATCTTACATCTCGTCAATACATTTATCATAATCAAAACGGCATTGTTTTACTGCTGCATCATATATTCCTATAGCTCCAATCGTACAAACAGGGCCTAATATGGGGCCAATAACAGGAACCATCAAACTCGCCGCACAGCCAGTTTCAATTACGACTAGTTCAGCACGTGCTGATTGTGTACAATTATCATACATTGCATTGCAATCATTGTTTGAAAGAAGACTGCTGTTATTCTCGAGGTGTTCAAAAACGCTTATCATAAAATCTACACTACTTTGATAATTTCCCTCATTTATCAGCCTTGGGTACTTATTGATTAGTTTACTCAATGATAAAGTGTAATGTTGATAAGTGTTCTGAAATACTTCTGCATTTGAAAAGCCCATGAGTCTTGCTAGTTTTTCGAGATCTTGTTCAGAATGAATCCCCTTCTTTGCTAACTTCTCAAGCTCTGAAATGTGCGCATCAATATCTTCAGTTGAACTTAATGCTAAGTTTAGAGATTCAAGAATTTTATATTGTGCATCTCTAACATTCCTAAAATCACTACTACTGGCAATCTCAGAAACTGAGTTTGGCAGCAGATTTCCCGCTGCGAGTTCATCTTCATTGCAAGCGAGCAAAGAAGTTATTGCTAGTGAGGCGATTAATAGTTTTTTCATTTTTTGTTAAAATTTAGTTGATAAATTAAAATACTGCATTACAAAAATTATCCATAACTACTAAATAACATAGACCCCTTTATGTTTGTTTTATCAAAAACATGATATTTGGAGAAAGAGACTGAAAGAGCTAAAATTGATTTCTTCACACACAAGACGGACTCATTAAGGCTTTTTAGTTCCGGGGGATAACAAGTCTTGCTTAAACATATTTGGAAATGGTCTATTTTTGGAGAAAAATCAATAGTGGGAAAAGGAGATAAAAAAACGAAAAGAGGAAAAATCTGGAAAGGCTCATACGGTGTCTTCAGGCTTAGAACCAATCATAAGAAAAAGGCAAAAAGACAATCTGAAAAAAAAGATAAATAATTCAATGAGTAGGGTGTTTGCCTTACTCTGCTTGTTCTTTACTGTATCAGTCGTTCAAGGACAAAAAATATACGTTGGAGTAAAGTCGGGAGGACACATTGCCTCCGCATTCATCGATCATACTGTTTTTAATCTCGCCTTCAATTCCGGTTTTGAACCGGGTTTTCATACAGGCTTCCTTTTTAAGTATCTGCCTAAGAAAAGAAAAGCGAAGGTTCATGCCGGCCTTCAGTTTTCTGTAAACTACACCCAAAAAGGATGGAAGCAAATCTTCCTAACGGATGAGCCGTCATACAAGGCACAAATGAATTACATTGAGGTGCCTGTTGAGGCCATTGGCTATTTTGGGAATAAAAATAATTACTTTATCACAGGAGGTTTTTATGTTGAGTTCTTAGACAGCTATTCCTTAGCAAACGAACCCAATCAAAATAATTTGGGAGGACAGGACTTTTACACCTATGAGCCGGCTAGAGATCATGAGGTAGGTTACGGCTTTCGGACAAGCGCAGGCATATTCAGGGATTTTTCATTTGGACAACTGCATCTTGAAGGATTTTTTAGCTTCAGTATTAGCAATTTCATAGATGCAGGCGATTTAACTACAGAAACACCTGATACCAGTAATCTATGGGTTACGGGCATCTCTTTGGGTTACTTGTTTAAGCTAGGGAAGAGCGAATGAGGCAGACTTTTGTGACCTGCGTAGCTTCCAATGTTAAATTACACAAATAATTTGCATTTAACTTACTAAAATGGGAAAGGTTGGAATATTATTTAAAAGGTTACACTCAAGTTGAATTAATTAGGACAATAAGAACGCCTAAAGTCTTTAATATTTGAGGCATATCCATTAGCTTATTGATGTACTACGTCGACTTGGAATAGGCACTTATCAATTGATTGGTTAATCAACCAATTGGGTATCATCTGTAAACTTGCACACGCTCATCAGATATTGTGACTGTTAGGATTAAATTTTTAATAATCGGAAGTGAGCATCATTAAAAAGAAGCAGATTTGCAATAACAAAGTGAAGCACACAAAAAATGCTTAAACCTCCTTCCCCCCTACTCCCTCACAAACTTCAACAAACCTCCGTCTGGTAGCTGTACCAGATACAGGCCGCTTTGCAGGGAGGTGATGTCTGTCCTTGTGTTGGTGGTGCCTTCCAGCAGTGGCTTGCCGCTTAAACTCAGAATCTTG
>JAPPDO010000324.1 GCA_028821635.1 Ekhidna sp. | reverse complement strand
CCTGTGAGGTTGTTACACCATTGGAGATGAGAAGTTTATTTTTTTTCTTAATGACACTTCGTTAGTGTCAACCTATTTCGGGATGGGATTCACAACAGACTTGAGAAAATCTCAGCAAAACATAAAACAAAACCAAATCGGTCAGCATCAAATCATACAAAATGGCAACGGATACGATGGCAAAGCATGGATTAAAAATTACAAAATAGTATGACTTCGCCAAAGTAAACTTTTCAGGGAAGTATGCGAAGAGGAGCCTCAGGTGGTTGAAGGATACGGCTTCAGCTATTGATGGATTTTCCAATTAATTTTGTGAGATGAAGAAGGACACAGAAATATTTGATCTCATCAGCGCAGAGGAGAAGAGGCAGAGAGAGGGGATAGAATTAATCGCCTCAGAAAACATTGTATCTCCACAAGTGCAGGAAGCCGCCGGCAGTGTTTTGACAAATAAATATGCGGAAGGGCTTCCCGGCAAAAGATATTATGGAGGGTGTGAGGTTGTAGATCAAATTGAAGAATTGGCGAGGGACAGGGCAAAAGCGTTGTTTGGCGCAAGTTGGGCTAATGTCCAGCCACACTCCGGTGCACAGGCCAACGCTGCTGTTATGCTGTCATGCCTGAACAAGGGAGATAAAATTTTAGGTTTTGACCTAGCCCATGGCGGTCATCTCTCTCACGGATCTCCTGTCAATTTATCCGGCAAGCTTTACAATCCAAGTTTCTATGGAGTAGAAAAAGAATCCGGGTTGATTGATTATGACCGGCTTGAGAAAGCGGCCAAAGCTGATCAGCCTAAAATGATTATCTGTGGTGCCTCAGCATATAGCAGAGACTGGGATTATGCCCGATTCAGGGCAATAGCTGACGAGGTCGGGGCCTTACTTCTGGCTGACATTTCGCATCCCTCCGGACTGATTGCAAGGGGATTATTGAATGACCCTTTGGAGTTCTGCCACATCGTGACCACCACCACTCATAAGACACTCAGAGGCCCAAGGGGCGGATTGATTCTGGTGCGGGATGATATTGAAAATCCTTGGGGACTTAAAAATCTCAAAGGGGTGGTTAAAAAATTGAGTGCTCTTTTAGACTCCGGAGTTTTCCCGGGTACGCAGGGCGGGCCGCTGGAACATATTATTGCTGCTAAAGCTGTCGCTTTTGAAGAGGCATTGTCAGATGAGTACATGGATTACATTCTCAGGGTTAAGAAAAATGCTAAAGTCATGGCGGAGGCATTTGTCAGCAAGGGCTATGATGTTATCTCACAAGGAACGGATAATCATTTAATATTGATAGATTTAAAATCAAAAAATATCACAGGAAAGGATGCTGAGAATGCCTTGATCAAAGCTGATATAACAGTAAATAAAAATATGGTTCCTTTCGATGAGAGAAGTCCCTTTGTTACTTCCGGGATGAGAATAGGGACTCCTGCTATTACCACTCGAGGGCTTTGCGAAGAAGATATGATCAGAATCGTTGACTTGATTGATAAGGCGGTCGAGAACCATGAAAGCGAATCCTTCCTGAATGAAATCAAACAAGAGGTTAATGAATGGATGACTTCTTTCCCTCTTTTTAAAGCATAATGCCGCTAGATCAAATCTCAGATGAGAAAGAGATGTCTTTCCTTGATCATCTCGAAGAACTTAGATGGCACATTATAAGATCACTAATTGCGATTGTTATTGTGGCGATTGCAGCGTTCATTGCAAAAACATTTGTCATAGATACCATAATTCTAGGACCTTCCAGAACTGATTTTTGGACGTATCGAAGGTTGTGTGAGTTATCAGCAATCTTAAAAACCCCTGCTTTGTGCATTGACACACTCCCATTTGAATTGGTCAGTAGAAGATTAAGCGGTCAGTTTATGATGCATGTCACTGTTTCTTTTGCTGTGGGATTAATACTAGGTTTTCCTTATTTGTTTTGGGAAATCTGGAGATTTATAAGACCGGGCCTTCGCCCAAGAGAACGAAAAACCTCAAGGGGAGCTACTTTTTCAGTCAGCTTGCTTTTTATGCTTGGGGTTCTTTTTGGGTATTTTGTGATCGCCCCAATATCTGTTCGGTTCTTCGCCTCTTATGAAATATCAAATACGCTTCAGAATCTTTTTGATCTTTCTTCTTACATAAGCACGGTAACTATGATTGTGTTGGGAGCAGGTATTTTATTTCAGCTTCCGGTCGTTGTTTATTTTCTTACCAAAGCAGGAATAATAAGCTCCGTATTGATGAGGAGGTATAGGAAACATGCCATTATTATCATATTGGTGCTAGGTGCCGTCATTACACCTCCCGATCCATTCAGCCAAATTTTAATCGCACTTCCATTGATGTTGCTTTACCAATTAAGTATCTTTATAGCAAAACGAATCGAAAGAAAAGAGGCTAAACGTTTAAACTCATGAAAATAGCAATAGGAGGAGACCATGCCGGATTCTATTACAAACAAAGGCTCATTAAATTTTTAGAGGGAGAGAACCATAAGTTGGTGGATTTTGGACCCGAATCGGATACTTCCGTAGACTACCCGGATCATGTTCACCCGTTGGCTTTGTCCATTGCCTCAAAGGACAGCGACTTAGGTGTGCTGATTTGTGGAAGTGGGAATGGTGTGGCAATTACGGCGAATAAGCACAAAAATGTGAGAGCCGCTCTCTGCTGGAATACTGAGCTGGTCGCCCTTGCCCGACAGCATAATAACGCCAATATTATCTGCATCCCTGCCAGATTTATTGCTTACGAACTTGCGGAGACGCTCGTTGCTACTTTTTTAAATACAGGTTTTGAGGCCGGGAGACATCAACGAAGAGTTGATAAAATCAATGGCTGATTTTACGATAAATATTTGAATTGACTTTCTGGTAATGATCTGCCAAATGAGGGTATCTAAACTCAAGTTGATCCATAATGCCTAGCTCATCAACAATATAGCTTGGATCAATCTTTATGAAAATTTCATAGATTCTGCTTGCCGATGCATAGTAGTTAATCCCTTCAAAAGCTTTTTCGGTTATTTTTTCATTAAAACACGGCGTATTAATTGCTACTGTTGAGTAAACCTCAATTTTTTCTCCGAGCAACATCGTTCCTTCGTGAAACACGTTCGTAGAACTTATTGTTAGTGGCGCAACTGAACGTATGTACGTAAAGCACGAAAAAACAGGCAAGCCTAAAACCAGTAAAACCGGCATTGTTACCCTAAAAATCCATCGTCGTAGTAAGATAAAGTAGTGTGTCCAAAAATAACATATAATCGGAACGCAAAATATTAGCTCATGAATGGATTTCTCATTAGACAATAAAAAAGTAACTACCCCCCCCAACAGCGTAAGCCATAGCACTTGCTGTGCCTTCTGTTGAAAGCTAGTGAACCTCGCTGACATCCAGGTCTTGATAATAGAAAGTAAAAAAATGAAAGCAAAAGGAGACACCAGAATTAAAGATTCTTCAAAGGAGATTGGGGAGACCGCACTCATAAATAATCCATCCAAAAGAAAGTATTCAAGAAAAACACGATGAGTGTCCAGCCAATAGAAGTAAATCAAACAAATGATAAACACCATCAAGAACCCAAAAAGATACAAAAGCAACCTGCGCAAGATAACGTTGCTGAAAAGTATAAATGAAAATAGAAAGACCGGAAAGTAGACCACTGCCGGAAGATAACACATTGTCGCAATCCCAAGATAAATTCCCGAACTTAAAAAGAGTTCGTCCGTAACTTGATTATTGATGCGTCTGAGTACATTTCCAAGTGTAGGAAGAATGAATGTTAAGCTCATAAGCTGCGGTGAGAGAGCCATAAAATCAGGGATACTAGCCGCTACGATCATATACAAAAAAGCAGGTAAATAGCTGCTTTCATTGTATATCTTGTTTTTAAGAAGAAAGCTATTGAAAATACCCGCCTGAATGGTAATGATCACCGTACTACTTGCATAATGTAGAAATTGGCTTCGCCCAAAAAAAGTATCCAGCCATTTGTAGACAAATGCAGCAATCGGACCCGTATAGTCAAAAGTTTCAGAATACATAGAAAACCCTCTCCCCAGCCATTGTCCCAAAAGGAGCCATTTCAGATTGTAAAAAGATAACTCAGTAACAAAAAAACTTTGACCTATCCTGATAAGGACCAACAAAAAGAAAATAAATACAAGTCTATAAGGGTCGTTTATTTTAAAAAATCTCAGCAATGCGGATAGAGATTACTTTTTTATTAAAGTCCGAAGTTAGCACATTCGCCTAAGCACTTCATCATTTTCAACGATATCATTTAAGCAACTAATTAAAGTTGTCCATGTGGCCGCTCAAACCAAGTATTAAGAAGGCCGGTTCTTTTCTCCGAGTTAACGCATCAAGAATTTTACATAAATAGTCTAATTTTTCTGCGCCCCAGTGTTTTGATTAAATCTTAGAATTATATCGTCATTGTGTAAATTTTTTGACCCATCTTCTCTGCATATCCTGATTAAATCTCTCGTTTTAGCCCCTTTTACTGACCCACTTTATCATTAGACGCACCTATGCCGTACTACTAGCCCGGGTCTCGCATGAGATATTGTGCTATTGCTTCTAAAAGATAGCTTATGCCTCTAGGTTAGATCATTCGAGCCTTTTGTCTAACTTCATGTGCAAAGGTCTCAATCTATTAGAAGTATGTGAACTGTCATTTATTTAGAATAATTATAAATAAAAATAAAATAAAATCCCGGAGTGTAAAAATCAGTATCAATTCCTGCTAATTCCGTGATTAAATTTGTGATTATTAAATCATAACTGATGGAATATCGTATAGAACACGATACAATGGGTGAGGTAAAGGTTCCTGCCGACAGATACTGGGGTGCTCAAACCCAACGGTCAAAAAATAATTTCAAGATTGGAGGTGAAAAAAATCAGATGCCTATTGAGATTATCCGTGCTTTTGCCATCCTGAAAAGATCAGCATCTAAGACCAATATGGAGCTTGGCATATTACCAAAAGAAAAGTCTGATTTGATCGGAAAAGTATGTGAAGAAATTCTAAACGGAGAGCTGGATGATCACTTCCCATTGGTAGTGTGGCAGACAGGTTCCGGAACGCAATCCAATATGAACGTTAACGAGGTGATTGCTAATCGTGCGCATGTTTTGAACGGCGGATCGCTCACTGATGACAAAAAAATCATTCATCCAAACGACGATGTAAACAAGAGCCAAAGCTCCAATGACACCTTCCCAACTGCAATGCACATTGCAGCATATAGGATAATTGCGGAGCATACGATTCCTAAAATTGCTAAGCTAAAAAATACACTCCTCAAGAAATCTGAAGATTTTATGAGTGTTGTGAAAATGGGTCGAACTCATTTTATGGACGCTACG
>JAPPDO010000077.1 GCA_028821635.1 Ekhidna sp. | reverse complement strand
GGTTTGCCTTCGCTGGTAGCTTTCAATATTTTGGCAAGAAGCTTCAGGGCGTTTAATGGTATCTTAATTCGCCTGCCTGTTTCCTCAATTGCTATCTCCGGAGCTTCTTCTCTTAACTGTTCTAAAACAGAGAGCAGCGGTTCGTAGGACTCCATTGCTATCGCTTGCTCATTTTTTGAGGGCTTGTTTGAAACGAATACGGACATGACTTACTGGTTGGTTATTGTTAAGCACAATTATAAACGAAATAATCGAAACACTGTTCAGTGAAAATACTTTCTTTTATAACCTGCAATGGACTTTATTCAAAAAAGGATGCTTGTCCGGTTTTCTTGATTTTCCATCTCTCATCTCCCTGATGTTCACCAATCCGCTCCAAAACTTTCAAAATGGTTTGGTTTTTGGGAGTTATTCCATTCTTTAGTAGCGGCATAATATCAAGGATGACTTCATCTGTGGTCGGAAAAATTCGTTCTTTTTCTTTGCGGCGCAGATAAGAAAGTAAAAAGTATCTAATCCGCAGGTCAAGCGGAATATTGGTCTTAAACTTCTTGTCTGCCCGAATATGGAAAGTGTCCGTCTCTTCATGATAATCAAAATGATCCAGCAAAATCGGAGTCAGGTCTTTGTATTCCCTGCTTAGTACATCAAGGAAACCTAACTCCAGCCCTTTCAAAATCAACTCATCATTTATTTGTTCAAGAGTCGCTCCGTCATCCTGTGCGATTACTGACTCAATCGTTTCAATGATTAAGTCGTAAATCTCAGAACCCAGCCTCACTTTTTGGATAGTCTGTTGGTTTCTGGCTTTCTTAAAATTGATAATGAGTTGGCCCGACAGCACCGAAAAAGGATTTTGTCTTTTCTTGAAACTGGTCTGCCCGTTGCTCTGCTTAACGGCTCCGGCATATTCAAACCCGGCTTTTTCGGCCGTTTCAACGATCAGATGCCAGTATTGAGGGTCTTTGTGGGCAAAAACAAAACTCATCCAGCGATCAAACTTGAGCACACGAAACATCTCTTCGATTGATTTGGAAAGGAGGTCGCCGTACTCATCGGAACTTTTATTGAGCGAACCTCCCTCAATCGCTTCCTTTTGATAGTCCTCTTCCGTAATCTCGAAACCTAACCACGCATTCCACATGGTGGACAAGTCCAAATAAGCAATTTTACTGCCATACGGCGGATCGGTATAAATATAGTCGATGCTTTGATCCGCTATGTCCCCCAAATCGGTCGCATCTCCTCTAACGATCGTGGCATTGGCGATGGTCTCACGATTGATTTTGCTGCTAATATCTTTTTTGGCGGAAACCAGTTTTTTGAATTTTGTCTTAAAGGACTCTAGGGTCAGAAGACGAACCTCTTCCTTAGCCATTCTGTACCGATAGTATGCAAATGCTGCTGCATTGCCGGCATTTTCACCTCTTGATGAGGAAGAATGATACGTTCTGTTGATTTTTGTTACTGTGCTTGAAAAGCTCAATAGGAGTGAATTTTTGATAGTTGAGTCCTTCTCTTTCATGATCAGGCTGCGCAATAGTGCCAGTTCTGCCAGTTGCTGATCCGTGAATAATTCTTCAATCGTTTCTACGTCTGCGTCTTTGGTCAAAGGAATTCCTTTGGGATACCAGTATTTTTCTAATGCGGCCTTTATTTGCTTCTCGGATTTTGGGCGTTTTTTTTCAAAAGAGCTACAAACCCGATCAAAGGCTTCGGTGAGATCGGTAACAGAAACCGGAGCAGTAAGTGCTTCAACTAAAAATACCGAAAGAGGATTCAGGTCAATGTGAATGGCTTTTCTGTCCAGCATCATAGCCTCAATCAATGTTACTCCACTGCCTCCATAAGGGTCCAGCACCAAATCTCCCGGCTTAGAAAAGGTCTTGATATAGTGCTCTACCACATTCCATGCCTGCTTGGTGAAATAGCCATGTACTCCAAAATGTCTTTTTGCAGCTTGCTTTTTCACCATGACCGGCTTTGGCAGTTGGATAGCATCATAGTCAAACTCGGTGGATTGATACGCTTCTTGCGGTTCGGATAAGATTGCTTCTTGTACAAATGCGTCAGGTGATAGAAACTGTTTGACATCGTGCCAGTAATTATCAAGTTCTTCCAGGTGGAAATAGAGCGTAGGCGTTTTTTCATCTATTTTTTGCAGAAGAAATGCTCTTCCGTTACAAAGTGCAAAATAGTTTACCCTTATCTCCGGATGAATGGCATAGAAATAAGCCTGTTCCAAGTGTTCGCCTGATTTAATGTCTTCATTAGGCCCTTTGGCATCCAAAACCCATGAATATTCACCATTCACCTCGAAAAGATAGTCAGGAACGCTGGTTACATTCCTCCTGCTTGTTCCCGTCTTTACATAAGGATGTGTCAGGGTCTTGCTTCTGATGATCCGATTCCTTCCAAAAGACCTGTAACTCAACGTTTTTAAGAAAGGTAAAATCAGTTCTTCTCTGACAGAATCCTCCTTGAACTCAGGATCATTTAGAAGTGAGAAGTCAAAATCCTGATAGAGATTAGATTGCATAAATTGCAAGTTACCGGTTTCCCGAACGATTAGGATATATCGTTCTCTTTTACTTTAGCACATTATTTAAGTACATTTGTTTGTAGCTATTACTTTTAAACTAATATATTTGTGCAAACGTTAAACATATACACGTATTAGATGTCACTAATTATGAAGAAAAATAACCGAAGACGTAACAGACAATCCCTCATTAAAGGCGTTGAGTCAAGTTTTAATATCATGGGAGATGGTTTAGAACAAAGAGATAATGATAATCTGACCGTAAGCTGGTACAATGTAGGTATATATTATAAAAGGGCACTTAGCAACCATGCCGTGAGAAGGGGTTTTAATAATCGTTTTTCAAGGGAAGAGCTTACCACGATGTAGTTCATGAGTAAGAAGCCCAGCAGTACTTAGGACGATACTCAAAATTATTTTTCATTCAATAGAAAGAACTTTCAGCTAATCGTTTCTCGTAATGTTTCAAGAATCCCTGCAACGCCTCCTTTTTTTCTGATGATCAACAGAGGGATGGTGTAGTTAATTCGTATCATCTTCTCTGCCTTGCTTCCTATTAAAATGGCGGAGGCTGCGGTTCTGCCTTTTGCTCCCATCACAATTAAATCTACTTCTCTCTTTCTTGCCTCACGCCAGATCGTATCCATCACGCTCTCGCCTTTATCTAAGGTAAAAACCGGAGTAAGCGTTTGGGTCGTTGGAGCCGCTTTTCTGATTAAAATGTCCAAATCTTTTTGAAGATGGCCTTTGATAATTTCACCAAACTCCTGATATGATTTTCCGGAGTATCGGTAACTGCTGGGCACGTTGATCACATTTTGAAGAAAAATTGCTGACTTTTTATCTTTCGTGAGTTCTAATGTCATTTTTAAGGACAAGTCAGAGTAATCCGAAAAATCAACGGGAATAAAAATCCTATCAAGTCTAACGGTATGATTTTCCGGGATCAGCAACAGGCTGCAGGGAGATCGTCTTGCAATTCTTGAACTAAGTACCGAATTGCTCTTAATATTTCTGCCTTGTATAATTAAATCCGCTTCCGTTTCATTGGCTGTTTTTAATATTTCTTTTGTCAGACCTCCCTGGCGGACAATGAGGCTGGTCTTGGTATCACACTTAAAGTGATTTTGAACCAATTTGTTAAGTTCTGCCTTTCGCTCCTCAACTGCTTTATCAAAAAGATGAGGAAATTCTTTGAGCATTTTATCCGGAAGGTTAAAAGCCTTGATAATATTTAGGAAAATGATCTCCTCAGTACCTGCCATCTTACTTAGCTCGCAGGCGTTTTCTATTAGCAGTTTGTCTTTTTGGGTGTGATCAAGACAAACAATTACTTTTTTAAATGGAATAATCAAAGTAATTTATTTTCCACAAAGCTAATGGTTCAAAGACATGATCGTCCTCCAACATGCAAAATTATTTTTGCTTTAAGATAACAAAACATCTCAGAGTTTATCGCTCTTGGAAATCCTGATGTAGATCATTATCCCAAATCAGCCATCAGATCGCATAGATACTCAATGGACTCCTTTGAATGTGCGGGGAAATTAGCAATCCTGATGTGCGCTTTTTTGTGAACCCCGTAGCCTTCGCCAAGGATTACTCCTTTATCTCTGAGTGCATCAAGAAAAATAGCGGGATCGCTTGCTTTAGCGACGATTGAGGAGGGAGATTGATGGGCTTTAGAGGACACAAAATGCGTGAGAGAGCGGTTATTCTCAACTGTTTGATTGATCAGTGCTGCTTTATAGATAATATCATGCTGCATGCGCTCAACGCCATAGCTCAAAATATCCCGAGCAATTTTTCCAAGAATATAAATGTAAATCATGTTAGGAGTCTCCGGCGTTTGTGCTTTGATCCCAAACTTTTTAAGGTTAGGAATAGAACGATAGCTTCCCGTTGAGGTCTTCTCCGCTTTTTTGACGGACTTTTCCACACATCTTTCATTTATAACCCAAAGGCCCAAACCGGGAGGCATACCGAAAGCCTTTTGGACTGACAGGTAGGCAGTATCAACCGCTGAAAAGTTTACAGGAAGGGCAGGAGAGGCACTCACAACATCAAGCGCAATCAACTTCTCCGGGTATTTTCGTCTTATTTTTTCAATCTCCGTCTCGGTGAATGTGAAGCCTACGCTTGTTTCATTTTTTGCCAGCCCTATCAACTCGGCCTTTTCAGGAACGTTAAAATGATCATAGCTTTTACCGTCTTCAGGTTGAGTTAGTGAACTTTGCATCCCATGCTGAATGGCAAAATCATAAAATTTCCTGCTAAAAGCTCCATTCGCAAAATGATGAGAACTTTCAATGACAAGATTTTGAATGATCCGATCCCAAGCCTCATTGGCGGCGTTTAAGAAGAAGAGATGATACTCCTCCGGTATCCGGAGTAGTTCTTTAACTGCCGCTGTGGTCTCCTCAATGATGCTGACAGACTGAGCACCTCTGTGAGGGATGCTTCCCACATCATCTCTTATTGCCGACCTGAAATGATCCTGAAAGCTATAGAATAGCTGACTTGGGCCGGTCGTAAAATAAATTTTATTAGACATCAAAAAAAGCTGTTAAAACAAAATTAAATGATATCTCGGATGCTTCTCCTTACTGAGAAGAGACTCCTGTGTTTGAATTGATGATTTTTGTGTGTATTGTACCTTATCACAAGTCTACCGCTGAACTTTAGGAATACCCGAGTAAATAAAAGCCTTAAATAAGCCCGGCTCCAAAGCCGAATGAACGTTGATGGCTAAGCCAATTACTTTATTTCTTCTTTCGTCTTCCATCATCCCTCCGTGCCCTTGGTGCCTTCTCTGTGTCCTTTGTGTGCCCTTTGG
>JAPPDO010000408.1 GCA_028821635.1 Ekhidna sp. | reverse complement strand
GCCATTATCGTTGATCCTAACGATAATGGCGTAGGCATACCGGATGAGATTAAAGACAGAATATGGGAACCCTTTTTTACAACAAAGGAGGTAGGGGTTGGAACCGGATTAGGGATGTCGATTACTTATGGAATCATAGAAAAACATGGAGGTAAAATTGAACTTTTCAGTGAGAGAGGGAAAGGCACCGAATTTGTGATTACGCTCCCTAAAAAGATGATTCTCACTAAAAAAGCGACAGAGGAGGTTGCAGAAAGTAGCTAAAATCAGGAATAAGATTTAAACTGAGAGATTCAGATGGCAGAAGTACAAGAACCACTATCTAAAAGCACAGGGAAGGAGAAGAAGAAATTTTCACTCCTCTATGTAGACGATGAAGCAACGAACCTAAGAGTTTTCAAAGCCAACTTTAGGAAGTTTTACAATATGCACACCTCTACGAATCCGATAGAAGCCATTGAAATTTTAAAGCGAGAAGATATTCAGATCATTATAACTGATCAAAGAATGCCGGAAATGACCGGCACTCAATTTTTGGAGAAAATACTTCCTGATTATCCGGGCATCATCAAAATTATTTTGACCGGTTTTACGGATATTGAAGCCATTAAGGATAGCATCAATAAATGCGGAGTCTTTAAATATATTACCAAGCCATGGAATTTTGACGAGATGAAGGGTTTGCTTAAGCACGCAATAGAAACCTATCAACAATCTGTCGAAAATGAAGAACATATAAAAGGACTGGAAAAATCAAATCAAAAACTTGAAAAAAAGGTAAAGGACAGAACTGAAGAACTTAAAACAATAAATAAGCGATTAATAGACAGTATCAGATATGCGGGTTTACTACAGCAATCCATGCTCCCCAATGATCGGTATTTAAGCCGTCAGTTTAAAGACTATTTTATGATTTTTGAAACGAAATACCTTTTTAGCGAAGAGTTTATCTGGACTACAAGGCTCAACTTTCGTTCAGAAGATTACACGGTAGTGGCTCTCATTGAGTTTGACGGTAAAGGCATTATAGGCTCCCTGAAAACCTTAATAGCTGATTCAGTGCTCAATTATCTTACGCACGACAGAAAAATTTTCCATTCCGGAGAAATCATTAATGAACTGAAATATGAATTGGATGCAGCCGGTTCTGACGAGCTAAAATGTAAAATAAAAGTATCAGTAGCAGTATTTGATCACAATTCAAATACGCTTCAATTTAGTGGTATTGATCAGGACATGATCATCTTTAGCGGATCTCTTAAATCTCAACTGCTAAAAGGTGAAAGTGAAGAATACTTTGAAGATGCGATCGCAGATAAAATCATAATTGAACCCGACTCCTCTTACTATATGTTTTCAAATGGTTATTACAATCAGCAAAACGAAGATGGTGCTCCTTTTACTTATGATAAATTTGAGGAAATGCTCAAGTCAATAAAAGATAAACCGATGCAAGATCAGCGCAAGTTTTTGCTCAGCAACCTTGAAACATGGAAAGGGTCGAAGAAGAGCCTGGAAGATGATATTACCATAATAGGATTCAAACTACAAGATGGCAAAAGCAAGCAATTTTAAAACCTGGTGCACGGAGAACATAAGCCCTCAGTGCTGGACACGAATTTGTCTAAAGTGTGCAGACATCATCAGACAGAAAGGGATTACTTTAAGTGAAATGGAAGATTTGAATGCAGAGATAGAACTAGACGACCGACTTTTAGAAGCTCTCAACGATGCACTCTACCGTTATTATGAAGTAAAGGTAGATGAAGGTTCATTAGCTGCCATTCAAGTCTCCTGATTAGCACCTATTAAACTTCAAAGCCCATTACACAGACATCATCTGTTTGATCCGTACTTTTACACCATTCTGCAAAGCTACTCTCAAGAGCCCTCCACTGATCCTGCATGGGTTGTCTTGAAGAATCCTCTAACAGCTTATTGAAGTTTGGCGACAGGAACTTCTTGTTCTGCGGACCGCCAAATTGATCCTGAAACCCATCAGAGGATAAGAAGATTCTATCTTTGGAATCCAGTTGCACTACTTCCTTCTTTATGGTAGCATAAACTTCTTGCTCGCTGCCCTCTATACCGCCCACCATCTGTCGGGGTGTTTTATAAATGTCCAATTTATGAATACCATGCTTTACTATTCTCAACGGGATCCCGACTCCTGAGAACTCCAAACGAAGGGTATCAAGGTCTATCACACAAATGCCAATTTCCATTCCTCCATCTATGTTCTTTCTTTTTGAATCACTCTGTAGTTCAAATTTGATTATTCTATCGAGCCTCGATATAATCTTTCTGGGGTCTACATAATTTTGATAATAAACGATATTAGTGAGCTGGTTACTACCCATTATTGACATTATCGCTCCGGGAACTCCATGACCGGTGCAATCACCGCAGGCAATGATCATAAGTTCATCATTTCCTTTCCTTATTCGCTCAAACCAGTAAAAATCTCCCCCGATAATATCCTTTGGTTTGTACATCACAAACGACTCTTTAAACACATTCTGAAGTGAAGAAATTGGAGGTAGCGTTGATCTTTGAATACGTTCAGCACAGATGATACTATCCCTAACCTGTGTTGATATGAATTCGAGTTGATTTTTTTGAACTTCAATTTGGCTTTTTTGTTCGTGTAATTTTTTATTGGATACTTTTTGTTCTCTTAACTGCCTTGCAAGACTCTTTGAAGTGGCCGATAGTAGCTTCGCAAGCCTGCCAATCTCATCGTTACCTACTGGAAGATCCGTATCAAGATTGCCCTTCCTTAGCTCTTCGGCAGCCTTACTAAGTTTTACGATAGGCTTAACAAGCATGTTTGCCGCTATTAATGAGAAGATAATTGATAAAACAATCACGGGTAAAACTGCCCATGTAATTTTACTCCTAATCTGGCTTAATGGTTCTAAAGCTAACTCTTTCGGTATACTCATGATCAACTTCCAGTCATTTCTGCTGAAAGTGAGATAATCCAGTTCGCTGGTAACAAAATATAGATTTTCGTCGGTTTCCAAGAAACTTACTCTCGAATCATCAAGTTTATCAACGAGTGCATAGTTTTGGTAAGTAACGTTAAGTATGGCATAGGGGTCAATATTGGAATAGAGTATCGTCCCTTCTTTGTCTACCAGATGTATATTAAGTCTTTTTGTACTATCCATACCCATGGAGTATGACTCAAATACTTTAAATAATTCATTTACAGGGACTTTGCCCACCAAAACTTGAGTATCATTGTTTCTGTCATTCTTTACTTTGGCGGCAAAGTGCATCATTATTCGTCCTGTAGACTCTGACTTTGAGATAGCCGCAGCAACATCTTTATTGGAACTTAGCTGCTTCCAATAAATAGTGTTTGGATGTTGTTTACCAATAAATGATCGCTTGCTGTCAGCAATTCGGACACGATCATCATTAAAAAGTGAAAATGAATAATAAAGATTATTGAGCGATTCTAGTTCTTGCAGTCTTGCTGCAAGGTCTTTTCGGTTTATGTTAGGGTCTTTGAAATAGGAGTTGTTAGCAGCCATTTGAACTTCATTAAGACGAGAAAACATAAACCTTCCAATATCGGTACCTAATGCCTCGGCTTGCTGAGATATGTTAGCAATGATACTATCTCTAAAAGTCCCCTCCACTTCTCTATCCACAAAAAAGGAGAGAGCACCCGTAGTAAATAACACGAGAACAAGATAAAAAATTGTAAGCTTGGCGTGGATACTCATATTTGAAAGACACTATACAAAGTCAAAATTAATCTAAGTTGCCAATCCATTAGATATAATGGACATAACAAATCACTTGACTTATGCTGAGACAGTTTGGCAGGTTTGTTGTCTTTTTATGTTTCAAAAGGCCATATTATCCTTGATCCTCGAGATTTTTTGACCCTCTTTTACTGCATACCTTACCCTGATTAAATCTTTCCTTTTAGCCCCTTTTACCGACCTATTCCATCATTAAACGCACCTCTGCCATACTACCACTAAAGCCTAGACTTCGCTTTAGATTATGAGTGATGCCCTCCAACACGTGTTGAGTAGGTGTCTTTGCTATGCCTACATACCTGACCAAACCATCTCTACATTTCCTAAACATGCGCTCTACTTTGTATCGCTGCTTGCTGATCAATACATTGCGTCTCTTCTGCCAACTCATCGTTGTGGTAAGCCTTGTGCTGCACACCATGCCTAGCTTTATACCTTTAGATGACAACATCACTTGGTTTTACCCTTGTACCCCTTGTTTACCCATTTTCGATAAACTCAAATACCCACAACTTCCTGTTTCTTTGCTTCTTGCACTTTCGATAATACCATCTCCAAGCCTTCGGTACTATGTTCATTGGCGGCAGTGGAAGTACCCCTTCTATCATCATCCACTACGATATACCACTTATTATCATAATGAAAATGACCGAGTTTTGAGTATATCATAATTAACCCTCTTTTGGTTATAATCAATAAATCACCCCTGTGCAGGAGATAGTCCCTCATCTCCTACAGAGAACAACTACTATATGAATGCAAATCATGCCAACCTAATTTTATTACTATCCTTTCAGGCAGCTACTCCCTCACAAACTTCAACAAACGCCCGTCCGGCAACTGCACGAGGTACAGGCCGCTTTGCAAAGACGCTATGTCCATTTGGGTGTTGGTGGTGCCTTCCAGTAACGGCTTGCCGCTTAAACTCAGAATCTTGAACGTCCCCTCGACCGAGGACCGCACTTCCAGATAGCGGCCAGAGGGATTAGGGAAAATAACTGCCGCTTCTTCGTCTGCCGCACCGAGAGGGCAGATCACCGCCTGCGTTTGTGTGGAGGTGTTGCCCGTAGCATCGGTGTAGGTCCACGTAATAGTCGTGCTTGCCGTGATAGGAAAGCCTGCATTTGTAGTGGCTGTGATGGTTCCGTCATCGCAGTTGTCTGTGGCAGTGGGGGCGGTCAGGTCTGCCATTGTTGCAACCGGACACTCTCCGGTAAGCACCGGCAAGTTCGATAGTTCCGGCATCGGGGCTTCGGTATCCCCGATGGTCACTTCCTGCGTCTGTGTGGAGGTGTTGCCTGCCGCATCCCTGTACGTCCATGTGAGGGTGGTGCTTGTGGTGATCGGCGGAGTGGTGGCAATAGTGGCCGTGATGGTTCCATCGCAGTTATCCGTAGCGGTGGGGGCAGTCAGGGAGGCGATCTGCGAGCAAGCCTCAAGCATGGGCAAGTCTGAATTATCGGGCATGGGAGGCGTATTATCGGCGATGGTCACTTGCTGTGTCTGCGTGACCGTGTTGCCCGTAGCATCCCTGTACGTCCATGTAATAGTTGTGCTTTGCGTAATGGGCAGGGAGGTGACATCATTGGTTACGGTCACTGCCCCCAT
>JAPPDO010000198.1 GCA_028821635.1 Ekhidna sp. | reverse complement strand
CATCGTTGTCAGCATCCGCAGTTTTGTAGGTGTGTTCGGTTGTTGATGCCCCAGCCATTGGCGTGCCGGTAATCTGTCGGTTAGTTGCATTGAAACTCAGACCCGTCGGCAACCCGGGAGCCAGGCTGTAAGTTAGCGTCCCATTACCTGAGGTCGCCTCCGGCAACGTGAGCGTAGTAATCTCCATATTTTGTGTGTAAGTCTGGTCGGCGATGGTCTCACTGCCGAAAGTGGGCATCTTATCATCCGGGGCTTCCACTGTAATGTCAAAAGTAAGTGTGGCCTCATCATTATCAGCATCCGCAACTTTATAAGTGTACTCTGCCATTGCTGCCGCAGCCGTTGGTGTACCGGAAAGCTGCCGACTTGCTGCGTTGAAGCTCAGCCCTGCGGGTAACGCAGGTTGCAAACTATACGTCAATGTGCCGTCGCCGCCCATTGCATCGGGCAAAGTAAGCGTTGTGATAGCAGTATTCTGCGTGTACGTCTGATCATCGATGGTCTCACTGCCAAAATCAGGCATCAAATCTTGGCCTGAATCATCATCCTTATTACAAGATGTAAAAATCAAGAGTAATCCTATCGTTAAAACGAAAAGATAGGTACTTGATATATTTAAAATTGATTTTGGAATTCTCTTCATCACTTTTATTATTTTCTACTATTTTAAAAACTAAAGATAATTAATATTTACTAATTGAACAAAGCAGCATCCGGATATGTTGTCAAGAATCCATTTGATGCAGTAATTTCTCTTTGTGGTATGGGCAAATATACACTTGTTTCCCGATTAAAGTTGGAGGCTCTTAAATCTCCCGGTTCCCAGAGCGAACTTTCCAGTCTTCCGGACCGTACCAAATCAAACCATCTGTCACCTTCCAGTGCGAGTTCTATCCTTCGCTCATACCAGATCACTTCCAGCAATGACCATCCCTGCTCGTTCATCAACTGTGAAGCAGTTTTAACGCTTCCGGCATTATCGCCCGGTCCGGCTCCTCTTTCCCTCACTTGGTCAATGTATTCTCTGGCTGTTGCGTCACTGCCGGTGCCCCTAACCAGTGCCTCGGCGGCCATTAGCAGCACATCAGCATATCGCATATAGACTTGGTTGGCATCTTTCAAGATATTTATTTCTCCCCCATTGGGTACGGTGTAGGCATTGTAGTTTGCATATTTCTGCTGCCATCCGGCTTGATAATCAACCAAATTATTCTCACTCAATGTTACGCCGCATCCGATGGCAGATAGCTCTGCTTCGGTAATAATAGAGGCATCTCTTCTAAAGGAGTCATCGGGGAGAAACGAATTAAACAAAGCGTTCGTCGGGAGCATAAAACCCCATCCTGCGTCATACTCCGGGTGGTCACTGCAAAGCCCTCTGATTCCACAAAGCTGTATTATTGAATTACCTGCTAAAAACTCTCCGGGTGTGGAGAAGTCTCCCGGCACTAAGTTAGAATGTTGTATTTCAAAGACTGATTCCTCATGATTGGCTGCACCAAAAGCAAAAAGATCATTGTAATCGTCTAAAAGCTGATACTGACCGCTCATTATCACTTTGTTTAAGACAAAGGAAGCAGAATCAAAAAGGGTTGCATCATCATTGGATAAATCAGCGTAATACAGATAGACCTTTCCAAGCAAGCCATTGGCGGCACCTGAAGTGACTCTGCCTGCAAAGGTGCTTCCGTAGCTGTCAGGCAGTGAAGGTATTGCCTGCTTTAAATCGCTGATAATCTGATCAAATACTTCATTTTTGGTGTTTCGTGACTGTTCATACTGTGATGGGTCAATTAGATTTGTGATAACAGGTATCGGTCCGTATATTCTAAAAAGCTCAAAATGGCAGAAAGCCCTTAAAAAAAGAGCTTCAGCTATGTATTGATTTGTTTCTTCAGAGTTTAGGTTGCCGTTCAGAATTACAATATTGGCACGCCTTATTCCGGTGTAATATTTTTTCCAAAAGGTCTCAGCCTCAACCAGGAACTCATCTTCCAGGAAATCATCTATTTGCTGCCAGCCTTGCTGATCTGAATTGGTATTGTCTCCGCCCGCAGTGGCATTGTCCGAACGTATATCCCCCAACATGATGGAAGAGGTCCATCTGCCATCCAGCCATGACCACTGTAAAGGATCATAAGCTGCAATCAGTCCTTGAAATACCTGATTGTCTGTTGCAAAAAAGTTCTCTTCATCAAAGGATAAAATCAGGTCGGGCTCTAAGAAATCATCCTCACAGGATGAGGAGATTAAAAAAGTGGTTAGTATGAAAAATCTTAAAAGTCTCATTGTTATTCATTAAAATGTTATGCTTATACCTGCACTGATGGTTTTGGTTAAAGGGTAGAACCCTCTATCAACACCGGTAAGGCCAATTGCATTCGGGTTTTCGTCTGTTGGAGTTCCACCCACTTCAGGATCAAAACCGGTATAATCTGTGATTGTTAATAAATTATCGGCTGCTATGAAAACTTTAGCGGCACTCATCTTTACTTTTTCAATTATTTTAATAGGAAGATTGTACGCCATCTGAATATTTCTTAATCTCAAGAAATTTCCGTTTTCTACGAAGAAATCAGACGGGCGTGAATTGTTGTTAGGGTCGTTTAATACAAGTCTTGGATAAGAGCCGTTGGGGTTGTTTTCCGACCACCTGTCCAGCCATTCTACCTGATGACTATTATTGGGCACATCCTGTCTTTCGTAAGCCCGGTAAATTTCACTGCCGAAGGAAGCAAACCAGACCGTCGTCAGGTTGAAGTTTTTATAATCGACTCCTAATCTGAACCCTACAGTGAGGTCTGCCCATGGCTTCCCTATTTTGGTAATGTCATCTGAATCAATCTTACCGTCACCATTGACATCCACATATTTTATGTCTCCCGGCTCAGCGTCCGGTTGTAATAGTTCCCGATCCTCATTGACGTGTCTTAAAATATCATTTTCGGATCGAAAGATACCGTCAGTCTCATACCCCCTGAAAAATCCTACCGGCTGCCTAATCTCGTATCTTGTAATGGGCACATTTCTGACCGGCCATGAGTAAAGGTCTACAAAAGCACTCTGCCCATTCAGGTTAGTTGCCTCGTTTTTCAAGGTAGTTAAATTTAACCCCGCATTAAGTTTAACATCACCAAGATTCTCATGGTAGTTAATGTCTACTTCAAAACCTGAATTTTGAAATTCTCCTAAGTTGGTGATGGGTGCCTCTGTTCCCAGAAATAGGGGAGCGGCAGGATCAATAAATAAAAGGTCTGAGGTTACTTTTTTATAATAGTCAAACTCAAGAGAAATTTTATCATCCCAAAGCCCCAGTTCAAGCCCTATGTCAAATTGTCTGCTTCTTTCCCATTTCACTTCAGGATTTGCTGAAACGGGGGTTGTACTTCCTCTGTATATGAACTGATTATTCGGTTTCCCAAATTGATAATCATAAACGGAGTTTATGGTAGATCGAAATAAATTATCTCCGATTCGGTCATTTCCATTTTCTCCATAACTCGCTCTAAGTTTTAAAAAGCTGATTGCAGAAATACTCCAGAAAGGTTCGGCAGACATTACCCAACCCACCGAAGCGGAGGGAAAGGTTGCGTACCGATTGGCTGAGCCGAAACGCGTAGAACCATCTCTTCTTAATGTGAAAGTGGCCAGATATTTAGCTTTAAAGTTATACAGTATCCTCCCAAATTGGCTATAAAGTGCGTAGCGGACTCCTTCTGTTCCATTGGTTAAATCCAGTGAGTCAATGGCTCCGTCCAGGTACTGAAAGTTAGGATCAAACTCTACTTCGGGTTGAATACCGGAGGAGCTACCTCCAAGGTTTTTGTAATCATCTTCCTGTGCCGATATGCCTAGCAGAATGTCAAACTGATGGTCGTTAATTTTCTTTTGGTAGTTTATCGTGTTTTCCCATTTCCATCGGGTAAATTCCTCTCTGAAAGAAAATACATCATTGATCTCATTTTCAAATGCAGGGGTAAGCTCGTAAGCGGGTGAGAAGCCATTATTTGAGTTATTAGATACTTGCACGGCCATATCTGTTTTCACTGTCAAATCCGGAATAAACTCCAGTGCCAGCCAGGCATTTCCTGCAATTTGTCTGTTAAGATATTCATTATTTGTAATAAATATTCTACTTAGGGGGTTGATATATTCCTTTTGAACAAGATCGGACTGGCCATATTCAAATTGTGCATTTAAGTCAATATCCGGAGTCAACGGATCGTATACCAGTGCGTCAGCGATTGGGGTTCCGAATTCATTATTTTCCGGTATTGTACTGCCCGAGGTTTGTGCATAAAAAATATTTTGTCCAAAAGTAAGAACGTCGTTGATTTCCTGATCTGCGTTAATCCTGGCGGTGATTCTTTCAAATTTCGCTTTCTCCGGTGCGATAATCCCTTCTTGATCAACATAAGAAAATGAGGCTCTGAATCTGCCGGTTTGTGTGCCTTTGGCGAAGGACAAATTATGAGTGCTTAATCGGCTGTTTTCAAAAAGCAATCCGAACCAATCGGTATCAAAAAGGGACGGGTCGGCAATAGCATCTGGCAATTCAGTGGCTGCATTTTCATACTTCTCCGTCATCAACTCAATGTATTGGTCTCTGTTAAGCACATTTGGGATTTTCCAGACCGACTGGATTCCTAACGTATTTGAATACGTTAAAGAGCCTTGACCTTCTTTTGCCTCTTTAGTAGAGACGATGATAACGCCATTTGCTCCTCGTGTGCCATAAATGGAGGTGGAAGCACCATCTTTCAGAATATTCACATTTTCTACATCGTCGGGACTTAACTGCTGGAGAATCTCCGGATTATCATAGATTAATCCATCCACTATTACCAGCGGGTTATTATCTCCGTTTGTCCCAATCCCTCGAATAAAGATTTGAGGTACAGCCCCCGGCTGCCCCGAAGAGGCTTTAAAGATAACGCCTGAAACCTGACCCTGAAGTGACTGACCTACATTAGGCACACTGAAATTTTCGAGATTCTCAGCGGTGATTTTTGAAATAGACCCCGTAGCTACTTTTTTCGTCTGTTCGCCGTACCCGATTACGACTACTTCTTTCAAGAGTTCGGAATCTTCTCTTAACGAAACGTTGATCGTAGTTCTTGCACCGATGTCAACTTCTAGGGTTTCAAAGCCTATGTATGAGAAAACAAGTGTTACTCCTTCCTCAACAGATAATCTAAAATAGCCATCCAAGCCGGTTTGAGTACCTGCGGTGGTGCCTTTCACAAACACATTCACTCCCGGTAGAGGCTCACCGGAGTTATCGGTAATTTTACCCGAGACCGTTCTTTGTGCCGCTACATTGAAGCAGGCCATATTAATAAGTAAGAAATTTAATAGTAAGGTTCTTTTCATAATTCAAGGACCAGTAGACGAAG
>JAPPDO010000420.1 GCA_028821635.1 Ekhidna sp. | reverse complement strand
GCGAACTGGAAGCGGAGGGGTTTATTGTTGAGCAAGCAGTCTTAAATGAAGCAGAATCTGTCCGATTTAACAGTAAAACTACGAATCTGTCCTCCTTACTATCAGCCGTCAATGAGGATAATCAGGACAAAAATCATGCAGCTACTATCCTTTTCACGGATGGCATCTACAACAGGGGGGCATCGCCGCTCTATCGAAGTTATACTTTTCCAATCTTCACGGCAGGACTGGGTGATACCATTCCACCTAAAGACATAAGCATCAGTCGTGTTAGATATAATCGGGTGTCTTATAAAGGCAATGAAACGCCTATCCGCGTTGAAATTAGTCAGGAAGGTTACACAAATAAAAAAGTTGATCTGACGATCACAGAAAAAGGAAAAGTGCTAAAAACAGAAAGCATTTTACTCCGGTCAAATGTTCAGGAGGCAGCATTGACCATCTCGAATGATAGGGAAGGGCTAAGGCATCTCGTTGTCACGGTTACCGATCAGGACGATGAGTCTTCCGATCAAAACAATCAGGCAGATGTTCTTCTTGATGTTATTGACGGGTCACAAAAAGTGCTTATTGCAGCATCCCGCCCTCATCCTGATATAAAAGCAATCCGATCCTCTTTAGAAGCCACCGATAGCTATGAAACAGCCGTTTACATCCCAACAGTTAATAAGGAGTTGCCTTCTGATGTTTATGACGTAATCATTTATCACGGAGCGTTTAATTCTAACTTTAGTTTCTCACCAAAAGGGAATCCCGGAATTTGGCATATCATTAACTCCGAATCGGATTTGAGTCAACTAAACGAAAGTGTGCCGTATTTGAGCATTAATAGAAAAGGAAGTCAACCGGATAAAGTGACCGGGTCTTTTAATGGAAATTTCAGCAAGTTCAAGTTCAACAACACAGATGCTTTTGAGGACTATCCTCCGATTCAGGTGCCATACGCTGACTATACGGTAACAGGGTCGGCGGAGATACTCCTCCATCAACGGCTGGGAAATATCACAACGAAAAACCCCTTGATGGCAGTGTATGATGATGGATCCCGAAAAAGTGCTACGCTGCTGGGGCAAGGTATATGGAAGTGGAAATTGCAGGAAGCCGCAATCAATCAAAACTCCGAAGGATTTGATGAACTCATTACCAAGACAGTTCAGTTTCTATCTGTGAAAAATGATAAAGCGCAATTTAGGTTTATCCCGCAGTCTTCAACATTTAAGGATGCATCCCCCGTACTTTTCGATGTTGAGGTTTACAATGACATCTATGAACGGATTTATGGGAATGAGATAATGATTAGTCTGACTAATGAGAAAAACGAAGGGCAGAACTATTCATTTATTGACTCAGAATTGAATGATTCCTTCCGTGCGCCCAATCTGGCTCCGGGTATTTATCAGTACCATGCAGGTGTTCAGATAGGAGGAAGAAGATTCGATCAGAAAGGTGAATTTTTAGTTGAAAGCACAAATGCCGAATATTTTGATTTAACCGCTAATCACCGCCTGCTTAAAAATCTTTCCTCAAAAACAAACGGTGATTATGTTCCTTTTCCGGAAATAAACAAAATGGCAAGTATTATCAAAGAGCGAGGTTTTAAACCGATAATAAAAAGTGAGGAGGGCCTTCAAAAACTGGCTTCGAGTTGGTGGTGGTATGTGCTCATCTTCTTGTTGTTCAGCGGTGAGTGGATACTCAGAAGGTATTGGGGTGGATATTAAAATAGAATGTAGTGACTTCAGCCCGATCCGTCGGCAGGCTGCGTTGAACTCGGATTAAATAATGTTAATCGACTTTTTGTAGCACCATTGCAGTCCTATTGGTGAGATACACTTTCAGTTCATTCCTCCCATCTTTTGTTTCTGCCGATGGATAAACTACCTCCGGATTTATTCTATTATGACCACCATACTTCTTCTCATCAGAAATGAGAACGGCTTTATACGCTCCTTTTTGGGGAACTTTAAAAGCGTAGTCAGGGATGGAGTTAGAAGTGTGAAAATTAAATAGGAAGATGACATTGTTGCGCTCATAAATGATTACTTTATTCATCTCATCCATATTTAGCTGTTGAGCAGGCAGTGAATTTAAAATACGATGCTGGCGCAATACTTCCAACATGTCCTTCTCAAATTGATTGATAAACTTATATTTTAGATTTTCATTGTCTGCCAGAGACCATTGTCTTCGGGCGTATTGATAGCTCCAGTCATTTCCTTCTCGTGGAAAGTCTACCCACTCAGGATGTCCAAACTCATTTCCAATAAAGTTCATGTAACCTTCTCCTCCCAGAGAGGCGGTTATCAATCGGATCATTTTCAAAAGGGCTATTCCTCTGTCAATAATCATGCTGTCGTCGCCCACCGACATGTGCCAGTACATTTCTTTATCCATCAGCCAAAAAGCTAAGGTTTTATCCCCTACCAATGCCTGATCATGTGATTCTGAATAGGCAATTGTCTTCTCCTTAAATCGACGATTGGTGAGCACATCCCATATTTCGTGGATGTTCCACTCCTCATCTCGCTTATGTTTAAGGGTTTTAATCCAATAATCGGGGATGCCCATTCCCAGCCGGTAATCAAATCCAAGCCCTCCCTCATCAACTCTTCTACTAATGCCCGGCATGCCGCTCATATCCTCCGCAATCGTGATTGCACCGGGCTTAATTTTATGAATCAACACGTTGGCAAACTGAAGGAATACGATAGCATCCCAATCTACCTGCTGTCTGAAATACTTATCGTAATGATCAAAGGAAACGTAGTCTCCATGATGTTCATACATCATAGAGGTAACACCGTCGAACCGAAAGCCATCAAAGTGAAATTCCTCTATCCAGTATTTTATGCTGGACAGCAGAAATTGAAGCACTTCGGTTTTCCCGTAATTAAAGAGTTTTGAGTCCCATGAGTTATGGTAGCCCTTGCCTCCTTCATGAAAATATTGGTAATCAGAACCATCAAATTGATTTAATCCTTCTGCGATGTTTTTGACAGCATGGGAATACACTGCATCCATAATTACCGCCAGCCCCAGATTATGTGCCTTGTTGATTAAATATTTCAGATCATCAGGAGTGCCGAAGCGTGAAGAGGGAGCAAAAAAATTGGATACGTGATAGCCGAAAGACCCGTAATAAGGATGTTCTTTGATTGCCATCAGTTGAATGGTATTGTAACCTAATTTCTTAATTCGGTGCAGAGTAATATCTGCAAATTCCCGATACGAGCCAATGCCCTCCTTCTCCTGCGCCATCCCGACGTGTGCTTCATAGATCATCGGTTGTTTGATGGCCGTAGCATCAAACAATTTATTGGTCCACTTAAACGTTTTTTCAGGCTTCCAGATTACACCACAGAAATCGTGTGTCTGCGGGTCTTGAGTAGCATAGTTAATAAAAGCGGGAATACGATTCAGCGTGCTCCCGTCCTTACCGGTGATTCTCACTTTTACCATCGTCTGATGTCCAAACTTTAGACCGCCCGGAATATCAACATGCCAGATGCCGCCCTTACCCTTTTTCATTCTAATGCCTTCGCCCCAGCTATCAAAAGAGCCCACCAGCGTGAGTTGATGCGCCTCCGGAGCCCACTCCCGGTAGGTCCATCTACCCTTTTTTACGTCGTAGTTAAAGCCAAGATGTGCGTATAAAGAAGCAAAACGCTCCGGGCTTTGATAGTTCTCCTCTATTTCCTTTAGCCTTTCTTTGTAGTAAGAATGCCGCCGATTAATGTCTGCTTCATAAGGTTCAAGCCAGGGGTCATCAGCAACAAGCGGAAGTTTTGGATTAGGCATAGGTTAAAGTTAAGGCTTCTAATTTAGACCAAAAGAAATCTTTGAATTGCTTTTGAGCAACTTATGCAATCATTTATAGTTAAGTTTCAGGAACTGTGTATTTTCGAGCTGCCTGCCTATAATACAAACCCTTCAATATCATTTTTAATATCTTCTAAGTTTCCTTTTACCCATTCGTGCTTGTTTTCATACTTTTCGTGGATATAAGCCTCAATCTCTCGGAAATATGGGGTAAGACATGAATACTCAAGTTTGTATTCACGATTAGGGTCAGATGTCTGATAGCTTCCAAGACGATTCTTCACATTAGAGGCGATGCCTACCTTGTATTCTCCTTCGTATTGCGGGTGACTGATGATGTAAACGTGTTTTCTATTGGGGGAATGAGCGTCTTTGTCATTTCTAGTCGGAGGGTCGGTATTGAACCTGACCAGTTTCTCATAAAAAAGCGTACCCTTATTTTCTACCTCCTTTCCTAATCGTTCTTTTACCAGTTCATAAGCCTTGACGGACACGTCTATTCCTATCCATTGCCTTTTCAGCTTTTCTGCCGCCACGCACGTCGTCGCACAGCCGCAGAAAGGATCTAAGACCATTCCACCTTGGGGTGAGCTTGCTTTGATGATGCGCTCTAACAATGCCAGGGGCTTTTGAGTGGGGTAGCCGGTGCGTTCTTTTGCCTGACTATTAATGATATTAATATCACTCCACACATTTCCCATATTGACTTGTTTTGGTGCCACATATTTTATTCGCTTGTCTTTCTCTTGATACTCTTTTATCTTTTTCTGTGCTTTGTTCTCATCATACACTAATAAAGCATCGCCGGGCGTGTCCCAGCCGCGCTGATAAGATTTCAATGTTCTAGTGCTTGGTGCTACAGGCATGTTCGAGAAGATATAATCGTTCGTTTTTGAATAGAAGAACAAATTATCACTCATGAAAGAAAAGAAATTGCCTAATCTGCTAAATCTATTCGGATAGTGCCAAATAACCTCATTTCTGAAGTTCTCTTCACCGAAAATACAGTCAAGCACCAGTTTCAAATAATGGCTCATCGTGGAGTCGCAATGCAGATACATGCTGCCCGTGTCTTTCAATATCCGATAACATTCTATGAAGCGGACGGCCATATAGGCGAGGTAGCAAAAGTTGTAAGAAGATTTTCCTTCAATGTCCTTCACCGCACTGAGTAATTTATGGATGGCGTAGTGGTCTTCTTTGATGTCTTTTAGCCAGTCTTCTTTTATATCTTTTTCACGAAAAATATCAGAGAAGGAGGCCCCCTCTGCACTACTGCCAATAGGAGCCGTAAATGTTTTTTTCTTATTGAAAGGCGGATCAAGATAGATCAGGTCTACACATGCTGAATTAATGCCTCTCAGAACCTCTAAGTTGTCATGACAGAATATCGTTCGGTTGACTACGTTCATTGTGGTGCAGTCGTATGACTGTTATAACTTTCAATATCACTCTTAATATCTTTTAATTCCCCACGCACCCATTCGTGTTTGCTTTCATATTTTTTGTGGATGTAAGCCTCTATCTCTCGAAAGTGGGTGGTAAGATGCGAATACTCAAGTTTGTATTCACGATTAGGGTCAGATGTCTGATAGCTTCCAAGACGATTCG
>JAPPDO010000016.1 GCA_028821635.1 Ekhidna sp. | reverse complement strand
GGTAGACATCACCTCCCTGCGAGGCGGCCTGTATTTGGTACAGTTACCGGACGGGCGTTTGTTGAAGTTTGTGAGGGAGTAAGCAGAACGCTTCCGGCCCACAGACATACTTTTGAAACAGAATGAATGTCAGTAAATTTATGAAAGAATCTTGTATTTGATCACTTATGTTAAGATATTGACTTTCAATATTTTAATATAGTCAATATTACATTATCGTGTCTGTAAACCCCCTCTTAATTAAATTGAACTCAGGTTCATATAATGAATGTATTACACCTTTCATTGAATAAAGTTAGTATCATTACGCAATAAAATGGCCTTCCATTCTAATTAGATACACATATATTCGCAGATATTAACCATTCAAAACTATCAACTTTATGCGCAAGAATTTTACAGAAATGATTTTTGGACTGGTTCTAATGTCATTTTATTTCAGTGCCGAGGCTCAAACAACAGTTAGCGGCACTATTACTGAAGAAGGTGGTGAAAAACTAATTGGAGTGAATGTTTTGGTTGATGGCACCGTATTAGGTACTATTACAGACACCAATGGAGATTTTGCCCTGACTGTGCAGTCTCCACCTCCCTTTACGTTAGTGATTTCATACGTTGGATATAAAACTCAGCGAATTGAGGTTGCTCCCGGCACTACTTCTACCGATATAAATGTGAAATTAACCGAATCAACATTTTTAGGACAAGAGGTGGTTGTTTCTGCATCCCGTGTAGAGGAGAGTTCACTTAAATCTCCGGTAAGTATAGAAAGAATGGATATCCTTGATATTCAAAACGCTGCTACGCCGGATTTTTATGCTTCTCTTCAAAACATGACCGGAGTAGATTTCAGTACGCAAAGTTTAACTTTTAATTCTATTAATGTAAGGGGGTTTGGAAATAATGGCAATACGCGCTTCGTGCAGTTGATTGATGGGATTGATAATCAGGCTCCCGGCTTGAATTTTGCCGTCGGTAACGTCGTAGGTATTGGAGAACTTGACTTGGAAAGTATAGAGCTGCTCCCCGGAGCTGCATCTGCATTGTATGGCCCCAATGCGATACAGGGGATTTTATTAATGCGAAGCAAAAGCCCATTTGATTATCAGGGTCTTGATGTTTATTCCAAAATCGGCGTGACCCATGTAGATGAGGAGGACCACTCAATGTCTCTTTATAGGGATCAGGGAATTCGATATGCAAAAGCTTTCAACAACAAGTTTGCATTTAAAATTAATGCTTCCTGGTTAAACGCACAAGACTTCATAGGCGTGGATACCAGAGACCAAAGCGGTCAAACGATAGAGGAAAATGAAGGGATCACCAACAGAGTTAATAATAGAATTTATGATGGAGTAAATGTTTATGGTGATTTTACAATTGATGTTGGAACCATCGCAGACATAGCGAGTGCGGATCAGGCTACAGCCGCAAGAATAGCACCTATTCGCAGCTTAATCCCATACGGAGCAAACGGGGCTTTCTCTCCCACCGGCTACGCCGAGAGTGATTTTGTGGATAACACTACTGAAAGTGTCAAACTAGGTGCTGCCATGCATTATCGTTTAAACGATAAGATTGAAGCGTTAGTTCAGTTCAATTATGGTACCGGAAGCACGGTTTACACTGCAAACGACCGATTTGTTTTAGATGGGTTGAGTATCTGGACGGGTAAGATGGAACTAAGAGGTGACAACTTCTTTGTGAGAGGATATACTACACAGGAAAACTCAGGCGATACCTATGCGGCTAATACGCTTGCGTCATTGATCAATCAGGAGTTTTATTTACCTGCTTATTTTGCTGGCTACACTGGTGCTATTGCAAGTGGAGAAAATCCTACTGATTATACGTCCTTACATTCAATAGCAAGATTAGTTGCTGATGCGGTTCAGCCCGCTCCTACCTCCACAGAATTCCAAGAAGCCTCTGCCCGTTATCGGGATTTATCCATAGCAGACGGAGGAGCCAAGTTTTTAGATAAATCGGCTCTTTGGCATTATGAAGGAAGTTACAATTTTAAAAATGAGATTGATTTTGCAGAAATTATAGCGGGTGCCCATTACAGAGTCTACGACTTAAATTCAGAAGGGACCTTATTTATTTTAGATAGCAATGGAGATGAAATATCTTATCATGAATACGGGGGCTATGTTCAGGTTGCGAAAAATATCTTCAACAACCTGAAATTGCAGGGATCAATACGTTTAGACAAAAGTGAATTCTTCGATGCTACCTATTCTCCACGTATTTCCGGAGTTTGGGAATTTCTTAACAATCAAAACTTGAGGGCTTCTTACCAAAGAGGTTTTAGATTTCCACAAACACAAGATCAATTCATCAACCTGGATGTTGTAACCAGAAGGCTACTAGGCAGAAACCAGATTGTTTTTGACCGTTACAACATTGAAAGTAATACTGTCTACACCACCGAGAGTGTTTTGCGCGCTCAGGCAAGTGGAGACACGGATGATTTAGTAGTTGGTGATATTTACGGAAATTGGGAGCCGGAGAAGGTAAACACCATTGAAGCAGGATACAAAGGGTTATTATTGGATGGACAATTACTCATTGATGTATTTGGATATTACAGTACGTACATTGACTTCAATGCAGATGTTGAGGTTGTTCAGGCTGTTGCTTCGGGACAGACTACCGGATCGTCGGCAATTCCGGCAGACTATGCAGTAGCTTCAGCCGGGTCAAGACACCCTGAAATGCAGCTACAAACATTTGTTGACGGTGCAGCGGCCGGAGTAACTTTTAGACGGTATGCTTTTGATACGAACGTCAAAGACAATATAAACACCTACGGTGGTGGAGTTGCTGCTGAATATACCTTCTTGGATGGATTTAGTCTTGGAGGAAACGCCTCCTTCAATCAACTTAAAGGGCTAGACCCCATTGAGCAAAGGACATTTAATGCGGCATTTAATACCCCGGAGTGGAGATATAATATAACTTTCGGCAATAGAAAACTCACTGACAGGATAGGATTCGGACTAACCTATAGATGGCAGGATGCCTACCTCTGGCAGTCAGCTTTTGGCTCAGGAGTCGTTCCTGACTTCGCTACTCTGGACGCACAGGTTACTTACAGCATTCCGAATATTAATGCCAGAATAAAGATAGGAGGATCGAATATTTTGAATGAGCGATACATTACTTCCTTAGCGAATCCAAGATTAGGTGCGCTCTATTACGTGCAAATAAACTTTGATAATATTTTAAGCAACTTTTAAAAACGCAGGCAATGAAAAGGTTTTATAAAAAATTAATGATACTCTCTACCGCTGCACTCTTTACAACTTGCAGCACAGAAGATGATCTTATTAGTGAATGGATAGAAGTAAGTTCAATAGAGGCACCAGTGCAGGGAAGCGCAGGGTCTCTTGATTTTTCAAACTATGTCTCGATCGGCAACTCACTAACGGCCGGTATCGCAGATGGTGCTTTATACACGCAAAGTCAGGAAAACAGCTATCCGAATTTATTGGCAGCCCAATTTGCTCAGGTAGATCCCAACGTTGTTTTTAATCAACCCGACATCAATTCAGTGAACGGTTTTAATGCGGCATTTTCGTCGGTAGCGAATAATGTTATTGCAGGCAGAACCGAACTAAGTTTATCTACGTTAGTTCCGGTTCCAACCACCGGTGAACCGATTAAGAATTTTACAGGGGATAAATCGGCACTAAATAATTTCGGAGTGCCCGGACTAACGCTTGCTAGCCTGGACAGGGCCGGTTACGGCACCCCTAACGTTGGTAATGTTTACTTTGAAAGATTTGCGGCTAATCCTTCCACCTCCAGTGTGCTGGGTGATGCAATAGAAGTTGATAGATCATTTTTTAGCTTCTGGCTAGGTTCAAACGATTGCTTAGGATATGCACTTTCCGGGGGCAGAGACATGCCTCCTTTAATGGCTTATAACCGGATGGCATTTGGAACAGACCTTAGATCGGCACTCGTAAAATTGACCGATGGGGAGACTCCCGGTGTTGTTTTAGATATTCCTCCGATTGTTACGCTGCCTTTCTTTCAAGCAGTTACTTGGGATGCAATTGAGCTAGACGACGCAACAGCACAAAGATTAAATACTTCTTTGGAAGCGGTTAATAGCGTTATACGAGCTACTCAACAGGCTGGCTATACCGGCAATACTGATGAGCGACTTATCTCTTATAAAGAAGGTGCAAATCCAATATTAGTACACGATGAAGAATTAGATGATTTAGGTTCATTTTTCGATCAATTGGTTGCAGCCGGACAACTCACCGCTGAGCGGAGAGCTTCTCTTGTCCCTTATGAGCAGTCAAGGCCATTAGTTGAGGGTGAATTAGTTTTATTGTCAGCCGCTGCTTTGTTAAATACCGAGGCGGATGGTGATAATACCGTTGCAAATACTCCCATTGGAATAGTAATCCCGCTAGGTTTTTCTCTTACAAATCCTGCTAGTTCTAATGGAGATCAATATTTCTTAAATATTGAAGAACAAACCAACATTGTAACGGCACGTGCCACCTACAACAGGGTAATAGAGGCAACCGTAAAAGGATTGAACGGTGCCGATGTTGCTGATATTGCGTTTGTTACCGTTCAACCCTCGATTGTAGATATTTTAGGCTTAGATGTCGCTACGGCCACTCGATTAGCACTTCCGATAGGCTCCGCTGATGGTATCCCGGGCATCAGTATTGAAGGGATTACATTGACTCCTGACTTTTCTCCAAATGGGATCTTTTCCACTGATGGAATTCATCCGAATGGACGGGGACAAGGAATGATCGCCAACTTAATTATTGATGCTATTAATGAAAGGTGGGGATCATCAATACCAACAGTTGATGTGCCTTCTTTAAGAGGGACTGTCTTCCGACCGTAATGAAGATTTAATTGATGTTTAAAACCTCACTTATGGCAAGGTTTTTTATGCTTTAATCTTAATGAATGGAACGGCCTGAATTCAGATACTTCTCAACGCTAAGAAAGAATCTTTATGTTGTTGTATTCAGGACAGACACCCCTGCCGGAAGGCTTTTTGATGTGGTGCTGCTGTGGACAATACTGCTCAGCGTATTTGCCGTAATGCTGGAAAGTGTTAAAGAAATAAAGTCCCAGTATGGAGATCTTTTCTTCGTGGCCGAATGGATTTTTACCATACTGTTCACTGTTGAATACCTACTTCGTCTTTTCATTTGCAAACAGCCCAAGAAGTATGCACTCAGCTTCCTGGGAATAATTGATCTATTAGCTACAATACCATCTTACATTGCGTTATTTATCATTGGTGGGAGCTATCTTGTTGTAATTCGATCTATTCGGCTTCTGCGTATTTTTAGAATACTTAAATTGGGTAGGTACTTGAGGGAGGCATCGGTTCTCTCTGGAGCACTGATGGCTAGCAGGCATAAGATTTTTGTTTTTTTGGGAGCCGTAACG
The DNA here is from genome assembly GCA_028821635.1 of Ekhidna sp. GTDB lineage: Bacteria > Bacteroidota > Bacteroidia > Cytophagales > Cyclobacteriaceae > Ekhidna. Next base: position 35 of record JAPPDO010000016.1, on the reverse strand, counting down.
ACGTTAGTTCTAATCACCGGAACGCTAATGTCTAT
>JAPPDO010000118.1 GCA_028821635.1 Ekhidna sp. | reverse complement strand
GAGCACGCTGACCTCTCCCGATGCAAGTAGTCTTTTACTGTTGGCAGGGTGGTTTCAATCAAGCTCAATATCAAAAAGATCGTTTAAGATGTATACTGCACTTGTGACAAGAGAGAAGCACAGAAAGCCTACGGACAAATCAAATAGAGCCGCTATTTTCAGAATCTTACCCGCAAAAAAGACAGGAAAGAAAATCAACACATTCTTCAGCCAGTGTGATAGTCTGATGAGTGAAACGAAGGATTCCAATTTCATAATTGACCCTACAATCAAGTAGGCAATAAATTCACTATTAGAACATCAAAAGAAATCAATAACTCCTAAATCAGGAAAGGGAAGTTCTCACGGCAATGGGTAATATATTAGTTTATCTGGGTATGTGGGAAACTGTTAGCTTTTCTCTCCATAATCTGCATAAAGACTCCAAGAAATAATTGCCCGAATAGCACAAACTGGTTACTGGTTTTTTTTCTTAATGAAGTGTGGAGAATATCGGATTCGAACCGATGACCCCCTGCTTGCAAAGCAGGTGCTCTAGCCAACTGAGCTAATTCCCCTTCTTAGTTTTGAAAAGCAAAGTTGCAGATTTTTTTGGCAAAATATGCAAATAAATTTGCTTTCTACACTTAAAAAAGTCTGGTTCTCTATGTATAGCTACTGCGCATTTGCATAGTCGTTTTGATCAAAATATTATGGCGAAGTGGTACGTCAAATAATGTTAAGAAATAGCTAATTGGAATAATATTAACAAGTTTATAAAAGTCTCTTTAATTTTGAGTTTATTTGTAGTGGCAATGCAAGACTATTACGAAATATTAAAAAGCCTCAAGGCAAAATCTTTCTCACCTGTCTACTTTCTTCAAGGTGAGGAGACTTATTTTATAGACTCGATTATTAAAGAAATTGCACATAGTGCGCTTGAGGAGAGCCAAAAGAGTTTTAATCAACTCGTTCTTTATGGAAAAGACACTACACTGACAGATGTCATTGGAGCAGCTAGAAAATATCCTATGACAGGCGAGCGTCAGGTTGTGATTGTAAAAGAAGCCCAGGAAATAAAAGAGTGGAATACAAAAGATAAAGAGAACCTGATTTTAAATTATCTTGAAAATCCCTTGCGAAGTACCATTCTGGTTTTTGGTTACAAACACAAATCATTAAATAGAAGAACAAAACTTGGAAAAGCCTTTGAAAAGCATGCCGTATTCTTAAACGCTAAGAAAATATACGACAATAATATTCCTGATTGGATCCGTTCTTATTGCCAGGCTAACGCAGTACAAATAGAAGAACAAGCAGTAATGATACTCTCAGAAAACATTGGGAATAACTTACAAAGGCTTTCGAATGAAATTGAAAAGCTTATCTTAAATATCAAAGAAGAAAAGCAAATTACAAGTAAAATGGTGCAGGAGTATATCGGGATAAGCAAAGACTACAACATATTTGAATTGCAAAAAGCACTAAGTGCAGCCAATAAGAGAAAGGCGTTTAAAATAGCTGGTTATTTTGCATCAAATCCCGGGAACAACCCTATAGTGTTCATCATTTCTAAACTCTTTTCCTATTTTACTAAACTGTTGATGATCCATCAGTCAACCGATAAATCCGATCGGAATATTGCTGGTTTAATTGGGGTGAATCCATTTTTTGTCAAAGAGTATTTGGCGGCATCCGGGAATTATCCAATTAATAAAGTGATGCAAAACATCAAGCACCTTCATGAGGCAGACCTTCAATTTAAAGGTATTGGGTATGCCACCAAAAAGGAAAGATCAATTCTTACCGAACTTATTTATAAAATAACAAATTAATATGGTCAGATTATGAGACAGATTGATAGCTAAAAGCATTGTTCCGGGTAGATTAAAAAGACTTTGAAAAACACTATTTGAACATATTATATCCATAAATTTGTTTTTATTTAACATAAGTTGTAAAACTTTTTAAAAATGTCTTAAAACGGAAATTACAAGGCAAAAGAACAAATGAAAATATATCGGATCAGTATTGTTCTCTAACACAAATGCCTATTAGTAATTAAATTATTTATATCTTGGTTCGGTCAAAAAACAAAATATGGCTACAGACGATCAAAATAAAGAAAGAGAGGAAGACGATTTCTTCGGAGATGATGAAGATTTCGGTTTACCAGAATTAGACTACGAAGCGTTAGATGATGACTCAGATGATGCCGGAGATGATGAAATGTCATTTGATAATGAGGAAGTGGGCCCTGACGCAGAGGACGATTTCGATGATATGGATGCTTCCTTTGAAGATGAGCAGGAAATAATCTCACAAACAGATGAGGAAGGTACTCAAAATTCAGAGGCAGAGGTAAATATGGCTGAATCTGAGGAGTCTTTTGAAGAAGAATCTTTTGATGACTTTAATGTTGGAGAGAATGGTTTTGACACTGAAAGCGAGGATTTTGATGATTCTGCTTTCGACAGTGATACATTAGGCGATGACGAGTTCAAGGAATTCGAGGGGGAGTTGATGGATTCTAATGATGAGTTTAAAGACAGTGAGATCGAAAACTCACTTTCTTCTGATGATTCATTCGCAATGAACGAAGAATACAGTGAGCTAGCTCCTGCTGATGCGAATGAGAGTGGATCAAAGGGGAAATTTGCTCGAATTATAGTCATTGGAATTGCCATATTTTTAGCTGCAGGGACGTTATTTTACTTCTTCTCTCCCAGTTTTTCAGAAAAGGAGGGAAAAGCAGAAATTGCCGAAAACAAACAGACTGCCACCCCCAAAGTAGAGAAGGAGCCTATAACTACAAAAAAAGTAGAAAACCCTCCTGTCGAACAGCCAGAGGAGATTCCCAAGATTCAAGAGAAAGACACTCAAAGTGAGCAACCTCGAAAGGTCGTAACAAATAATACGCCGAAGGCAAGAACCGGAGAGATAACCTCACTAACGAGAAGGACTGGCAACTTCTACATTATCGTAGCAAGTTTTCTGGATGGCGATTTAGCAACAAGTCACTCAAAGAATCTGGCTGCTTCCGGCAGAACGCCCATAATCATTCCGCCATTTGGCAAAGCTGTTACTCACAGAGTCGCTATTCAGGGTTATGGGTCATTATCCCAAGCTCAAGATGCGATTGATGGCTATAAAGGAGAGTATGGGCAAGATATATGGATTCTTAGATATTGATTTTAACATTAATTCTGAGTCATGTTCAGTTGAGTTAAAATACATTGAGGATTGGCATAAAAGTATCTTCTCCGCTAAAATAGGAAGACTGAAAAATTAGTGATGCTCCTCACTGACATTTAATAAATCCCCACTTATCAAGTCTTAATGGATTATAAAGACACTGTAAACTATTTGTTTTCCAGACTTCCCATGTATCAGCGTGATGGAAAATCTGCTTACAAAAAGAATTTATCAAACATCTATACGCTGTTAGAAAAGCTGGATGATCCTCATAAAAAGTTCAAAAGTGTACATATCGCCGGAACAAATGGAAAAGGAACATGTGCACATGCGACTGCTGCTATTTTACAGTTAGCCGGCTATAAAACCGGACTCTATACCTCGCCTCATTTGAAGAGTTTTACTGAGAGAATTAAAATAAACGGACGAAAGATAAATGAATCTTTTGTTGTTGATTTTGTCTCGGAAGTAAAAGATACGATAGAAAAAACTGACCCATCCTTCTTTGAGATTACCGTTGCTATGGCATTTGAGTATTTTGCCAGGCAAAAGGTGGACATTGCAGTCATTGAAACCGGATTAGGGGGGCGGCTGGATAGTACTAACGTAATTATTCCTGAGGCTTGTCTAATCACAAATATTGGGCTTGACCACATGGATATGCTTGGAGATACACTGGAAAAGATTGCCACAGAAAAAGCTGGTATCATAAAAAAGGGGATTCCGGTAGTTGTTGGAGAATATAATGAGAAAGCTTTCCCGGTCTTTGTAAATAAGGCAAAAGCCATGAGGTCAAGATTGATTTTTGATCATGATTTTGGGCAAAAAGCATCTTTTCCGCCTTTGTCCTATCATAAAACAAAAAATAGTAATTCCATCTTTACACTTATAAAACTCCTCAAAGAGTTGGGGTTGAAGATTGAGGATACACATCTAAATAAAGGCTACCTCGAATTGGAGAAATTAACAGGATTAATGGGGAGGTCTCAAGTACTCTCAAAGAAGCCTTATACCATAGTGGACATTGCTCATAATGAGCTCGGATTAGATGCTTTATTTAGTTCTATTAAGTCCAAACTGCAAAATGGAAGACTCCACCTGATTTTTGGCACAGTAAAAGACAAAGACCTCAAGCCAATTTTTAAGCTTTTCCCAAAAAATTCAGAATACTACTGGACTGAAGCATCCGTTCCGAGATCATTGGAAGTAGAGAAGTTGAGCAGACTTACCAAAGAGCAGGGGTTAATTGGAGAAAGCTATAAAAATGTCAATGATGCTTTAAATGCAGCTAGGAAGAGGGCACGACCAGAAGACACCATAGTTGTCACGGGCAGCACATTCGTCGTTGCTGAACTAGATGAGTTGTAATTGTTCACCTACATGTAGATGTATATTCACCAATGTTCTATAGCATTAAAATAACTGGGAATCTCTCTTCCAATACTCCTTTGTTTTTTTAGCTTCATTTGAGATAAACGTATCAGAAATAAGAAATTTTATGCAGCCTAACACTTTAATTTTAGCTGTTCCAGCTACGAAGAAATAAAAGATTAGGAACTGTTGAATTATAAATTAATAATTAACTTACATAAATAAAAGTTTTTAATTCATCAAAAATTGAATCCAACACACCTTTCATAACTTAAAATTAATTTATATTGAAGCGTTCTTATTTGTGGTTTGCTCCGGCAGTTGCAGTCACTATCGGAATTTTTGCACTTTCTACTTTTTTAGTTGTCCCTACTCAAGCAAAAGATGCGAACAATCTAGATAAAATAGAACACGCTTTTGCTTACATGGTGCTTACTTTATCGTTTGTCATTGCTTTTTACAGAACGGGCAATCTCACTATTAAAGTCGCATTTAAAGTATTTCTAATTTCAGGAGGCTATGGTATTTTAATGGAACTTTCGCAATATTACTTCTTTGAACACCGACATTTTGATTGGGATGATGCCATCGCTAACGTCGTTGGGACTGCGATAGGATTTTTAGTATTTGGCATAAAATACATCAGCATCACTAAAATGCAGCAGATTTGCAATAAAAAGTGATACACACAAAAAACGCTTAAATCTCCTTCCCCCTACTCCCTGACAAACTTCAACAAACGCCCGTCCGGCAACTGCATGAGGTACAAGCCGCTTTGTAAGGAGGTGATGTCTAACCTTGTGTTGGTGGTGCCTTCCAGTAACGGCTTGCCGCTGAGACTTACTATTTTAAATGTACCCTCAAAAACAGACCGCACCTCCAAGTAGCGGCCCGAAGGGTTGGGAAAGATGACAACCTCTGCCGCATCCTCCGCTGCACCGAGAGGGGCTTCC
>JAPPDO010000170.1:847-5500 GCA_028821635.1 Ekhidna sp. | reverse complement strand
CGGGCAACACGTCCACGCAAACGCAGGAGGTGATCTGCCCTCTAGGTGCGGCAGAGGATGCGGCGGAGGTTATCATCTTCCCCAACCCTTCGGGCCGCTACTTGGAGGTGCGGTCTTCAACCGGAGGTACGTTCCAACTACTGAGTTTAAGCGGTAAGCCCTTGCTGGAAGGTACTACTAATATGAGAGTGGACATCACCTCCCTGCGAGGCGGTCTGTACCTCGTGCAGTTGCCGGACGGGCGTTTGCTGAAGTTTGTGAGGGAGTAGCTGCCAACAGGAAAGCGGTGAGAATTTATTTGTATGGTAATGTTAAAACGTGCTCGGCAAGCGACTTATCTCATAAAATTAACAGGTCAAGACCGCACTCAACTTTTTAAATTCATCAAAAAATAAGGGAATATTAAAGAACAATAAAAAAATGCTTAGACTTGTTTTCACATGGATTATCTTGTTATTTCTGACAACATGCAATCAGGAAGAGGAGCTGAAAATCCCCGGTATTTACACGGGAACTGTCTCTGCACTTAAAAATGGTGAACGCTGGAGTGCCCTAGCACGTGCAGACTGCTGGTCAGCATCCACTTCATCAAAAGTACCTGATTCTCTCTACTTTTTTCTTGATGCAGATGTTTATAATAATGGCAAAGGTCCGGTTCCCAGCTCCACGGCAGATCCTTTACCGGGTTATGCTTTCCTAACAGAATCATTTGTAATCAGAAAATTTAGACTAACCTCAGAGAAGCAGTACATCACATCAATAGATAATCAAAATCAATTAGCGTTGGTTTCTTCATACTATCTCACGGTCGTCGGTGGAGATGTTCTGGGAGATAAATATGATCTGGACACCACAGCAACCAGCAACTTTATTCAAATCATAAACTACGACTCATCAAAAGCCGAAATTGAGGGTATTTTTAATGTGACCCTTTCCCTTTCAAAAGATGCTAATGATGGAAAAGTCCCGCCTGAAAAGTTTGAATTTACTGAGGGAAGGTTCACAGTTAAGGTGGAAAAGGACTGTTTTGAATAAGCGGGCGGGTAGCAAAAAATATAAAGTATGGTAGGGGTGTTGAGCACCCCCTCTCTAGGTGTAGTTTGTAATCCGGCGTGGAAAGTCCGACAAGCAACGACAGATGAAGAATTAACCCCCTACAGGCATGATTATTGTGTGGGGGGTGGGGGTGATTTCTGACTTCCAAGTGCTTTAAACAATGATTTTACGGCTTTATTGTTGAATATCGGTTCCATTATTTTATTGTTTAGTAATTAATGATGCCGTAAACATAAAACAAGAATGTGAAGTTGCAAACGTTTTTTGAGTTTTTTTTTATTTATTAAGAGTGGAGATTTAACCACAAAGGACACAATGAGATGACGGAAAGCAAAAGAACAAATAAAATACAATGGGTCATAGATGCGATCTACGTTTAGATTAGCTCTTCTGTCTGAAGGTGACGACTTTGTAAACTAAAGTATCGACTTAAAAGAGTTTCAATAGCACTATCAGGATACCGAGAGCTGTAAAAGAAATACCAATCATCCATTGGATGGAAGTGAACCTCTGATCAATGGAAGTAAACTTCTCATTAACGGCATCGAATTTCCCATCAACGGCATCGAATTTTTGCTCAATATATGATTTAAAATCACTCATCTTTAATTCTATGATTTGAAGAAGAGCAGACGAGGCTTCCTTGCCTGCACTTTCTTCCAGTTTACGAAATTTTTCCTGAAGCTGTTCTAAATCCATAATGCTACAAATTTAATGAATTAAATATAAAGTTCAATATTAGAGGCACCCTTTAAATTAAGAATATTCCCCATTTACTTCTTATCTCTCCCCGTTTTGCTTTAAACGATGGATGATTTCATCCATTTTTAGCGGTTTCTGATCTCCCGTTTGCATGTCTCTGAGCATATACCGGCCGGAAGCCATCTCATTATCTCCTACAATCAGCGTGTAGGGCACTCCAATTTTATCCGAATAATCAAATTGCTTTTTAATCTTGGCCGTCTCGGGGTAAAGTTCTGCTTTTATTCCTTTGTCTCTCAATCCGGATACGATCCCGTAGGCATGTTTTAGGTTCTCTTCGCTGAAATGGACGATGAGTACATCCAGTCTGCCTGCAATCTTCTGTGGGAAAAGTTTTAATTCTTGCATTACATCATAAATTCTGTCAAGACCGAAAGAAATTCCAACGCCGGATATTCCTTTTAATCCAAATACTCCTGTCAGGTCATCGTATCTTCCGCCTCCGCCAATGCTTCCCATGGATACGCTGGTTGGTTTCACTTCAAAGATCATCCCTGTGTAGTAGGAGAGCCCTCTGGCAAGCGACAGGTCCAGTGCTACTTTTATCTTTTTGTTAGAGTGGACGGCTAATGCGTCAAAGTAGCTGTTAATGGCTGAGATCACCTTTTTACTGACCCCAATATTTATTAGCCTTTCTAAGATTATTTCCTTATTATTTTCATGAAAAAGGCTCAGTAACTCATTGATTTGGCGGTCATTTGCACCCATTGCTTTAATGTTTTCAGCGACTTTATCTTCTCCCATCTTGTCAATTTTATCAATTTCTGCACAGAAAGGAATGATCTGCTCTTTTAAGCCGGTGGATTCGGCAAGTGAGAAGAGCAATGCTCTGTGATTGATTTTGATAATGTAATCTTCTAATTTCAGATCACAGAAAACATCGGTGAATAATAAAGTTAATTCGATCTCATTCCATAGTCCTTTGCTTCCCACAATATCTGCGTCACATTGATAAAACTCCCGATACCTTCCTTTTTGAGGTCGATCTGCCCGCCATACGGGCTGTATTTGGAATCGTTTAAACGGGAATGTGATTTCATTTTGGTTCATTACAACATACCGAGCGAACGGTACCGTCAGGTCATATCTTAGTCCTTTTTCTGAAATTCCGGTCATCAGGTGCCTGCTTCCTTTTTCAATGTCTTCTTTTGAAGTTTTACTGAGAAAGTCCCCGGAATTTAAGATTTTGTATAAAAGCTGATCTCCTTCATCACCATACTTTCCGGTTAAAACAGAGAGATTTTCCATGGCAGGGGTTTCTATTTGGGCAAAGCCGTATTTGATGAAGTTTTTCCTGATAATATCAATGATAAAACTCCTTTTTGACATGACCTTAGGGCCAAAATCCCGAGTACCCCGTGGCAGTGAAGGTTTGGTCTTTGACATCTGACAATTCTTTTTGGGACAAAGCTATATTATTCATTACCTTAGCGGATTATTCCGTAACCGAATAAATAATCTAATGACAGTAACAAGACTAGAACGCAAAGGAAGGAGAAACAAAAACGTTGCGAAAAGCAGAGTTTTAACGATTAAGAAGCTCAATGCAACTCCGACCATCAAAAATGTAGATATTGAAGAGATTAAAGCGGAGTTTGCAAAGCAAAAGAAGAAACCCGCCGCTAAAAAAGCAGAGGCTAAGACTGTAGAAGTTCCAAAAGAGGGAATGAAAGCCAAGCCGAAAACGATGACTAAGACAAGTAAAAAAGAAAAAAGCACTGCGGCCGCCACTGCCAAGAAAAAAGTGAAGACTGAAGAATCTTAATACTTCAGTTATTAATAGTAGAAAGGCCCTAACCGTGTGCGGTTGGAGCCTTTTTTATGATTAAGTTTTATTTTCTTACTTAACTATTGAAGATCTTATTCTTTTCACTTCCGTAGTAATATCCTTCATCATGTCTTTTGAGACGATAAAATCCGGGTTTCCACTCATCTTTTCTTCTATTTCTTTCAGGTCTCCTTTATAGAACTCATCAAGAATTCCCAACTCAAACCTCATTTCAGAAATAGTGTCATCAAATGGCAAATCACGAAGTACCTGAATAAGATCTCTGATAGCCTTTTCTTCACCAAGAACTGTTTTTACTAAAGGCTCAAGGAGTTTCTTAGATTCTTCGGAATCGTCATAAGATTCTAGTGTGATCACTGCCTGATAGAGTCCTTCCACAAATGAACCCGTTAATGCTAATCCGGCCATTGTGAGATAATGATCCTTCTCTATTTGTACGCTCGTTTCTACGAACAACTTTGCCAGAAGACGATAAATCTCTTTTTCATTTCGGTTCATTATATGTGTCCTAAACTCGTCTAAGTGACTCTGATCATAAATGGCTGAATCACTCAGCTCCTCCGCCATTTTATAAGAAGCCTTCAGATAGTTAATGCAGTCATCCTCACGACCATACGCTGCCAAATAGCTAATATCGGAAGCATAAATTCCCATATTAAGTGCCATCTTATCCGTATCACCCTTGTAAGCTTCCATTTTTTCCAAAGAATTGATATGTTTTTCATCAAATTCCGCATCTATTGATTTTAGGGCGAAAGGGACAAGTGAAGGAGGAGGCAACACCTCAAGAAGTTGTTCTACATCATGGATTATCTCCTCCTCCGCAGCCTTTAGCTGTGCTTTCTTGCTTCTTCGAGAAGAAGACGAACAGTTAGTAAATATGAAACAAATAATAATTACTAAGGAAATTACTTTTACAGTTGATTTCATTTTTAGTTGCTTTTAGTTGATTTATAAAGCCAAGTTTAGTGGTTTTTAATTTAAAACACCTGATTTATTCATAATTATTTTTATTTTAAATCGCCATCGCCGCTTAAATCTGGAGA
>JAPPDO010000170.1:0-837 GCA_028821635.1 Ekhidna sp. | reverse complement strand
GGAATAATAAGGTTAAGGCACGGCAAATTTCCTCTTGTTTGAGCTTGATTTGACGGCAAACTTCGGATTATTGAAAATGATTCTGTTCAAATATTTACTCTAACCGCTATCAGAAAGCTTCTTCCCGGAGCACTAATGCCTGAAGTATATGGCCGATAGTGCTTATCAAGGATATTTTCTATTCCAAAATTGAGACTGACGGCATCCGTCAATCTGTAATCAGATTTTAGATTGAGTGTGTGCCATCCCGGCGTTCCTTCATCTGTATAAAGATGCGGTTTTCTGTCTAGCTCGGCTGACGGAATCTCACCACGTTTTCTATCTAAATGGTATTCAATGTAGAGTTCGGACCTTAGTTTATTTTTTTGATAAGTTAGTGCTGCTCTCCCGAATATCGGAGTCGTATGTCTTAACGGTTCCCTATTACTGATTTCCCGCCCATCCGCATAAGTAATTGTTTTTGAAAAAGCCCAAGCATCCAAAAACGCTGCAGTATACAGAACGCTTCCGCCATAGATTTCAGCAGAACCTGCATTGACTTTTGAAAAAACATCTAATGTTTCCGACCCTATTACCACAGAAGGTCTCCCCTCTAGTTTAGATGGGCCATCAACGATTGCATCAAAAAGCCGGCTGTAAAAACCAACGACTGAAAAAAAAGAGTTGCCCGTCTTTCTCTGATAGGCTATTTCGTTCGTGAGCGTATGCTCGGGTTTTAAATCCGGATTAGGTATTACCACGCTAGTTCCAATATCAAATATTTTGCCTATATCATCAATATTTGGAGATCTGAAACCTGTTGAAACATTACAGCTTATTTTGTTGATTGGATTTAGG
>JAPPDO010000218.1 GCA_028821635.1 Ekhidna sp. | reverse complement strand
GTTAAACGAGATAAATCAATGGAGGCATTAATAGAAAACGGTGAAGAATGGATGGAACCCCTCATGAACTTGAGAGACATGTTGGCTGTTTCTCGTGACGATAAAGAAGCTCGGGAAGAAAGAAGAAGAGATGGCACAAAGAAGGAGGGTCAACTTGGTCCATATAAGCCGGCATTTCGTGCTAATTTTCTTGAATTACTTTTAGAAGCTCAAAGACAGATTCAGGCAGATCAACCGGATATTAATTTAATTAATTATCAAGAGTTAGTTGCGATACAAGTATTATGGCATAGAGACAACATCTTCAACTATAATGTAGCAGATATTTATGCTAACATTCTTGGGAGAAAGATGGAAAACACACATGAAAGTCACCAAGTCATTGAAGAGAAAGAGATGCTGTTGAAGTCTTGTAATTGCGACCAGGAAAGATTTGAACTGATAAATGAATTGCTATCTCTTCAAAAGTCTAAGACGATACTCATGAAAAAGCGAGGCCTTCAAAATGACTTAGAAAATCGAATTGACCAATTTGTAAACCAGCGTAAAAACGTATCAAAATAGATATAATAAGTGATAATTCAGAAAGTCCGGATAAAAGATTTTAGAATTTACAAAGGGCTAAATGAAATAGCATTTACTCCTCGTCCGGAGTTGGTGTGGAAACGTAAAAATATCCATCTAATTTCCGGTGAAAATGGTTTTGGAAAGACAACATTTCTAACATCGCTTGTATGGTGTCTGTATGGTAAACTAATTGTTGATGTAGATGAGGAATATAAAAGAGCGGTATATGAGGCAGGAGGCTATAAGAAATATGCAGCTAATAATCTTAATAGGTCCGCTACTGATCCCAACGAATACTCTGTAAGTATAATCTTATCAGAAATCTTTATCCCCTCCATTCCATGCCAAGAAGTGAAGATTACAAGAATATTTAATCTGAGAAAGAAAGAAGATCAGGTTGAAATCTTAATAGATGGAAGTTCTAATGAGTTGACCAAAGAGGTAGGTTCAGAAATTTTTATTAATGATTTTATTCTTCCGAAGGAGATCGCAAAGTTCTTCTTTTTTGATGCAGAGAAAGTTGCTGCCCTTGCTGAGATGAAGTCCACTGAAGCCAAGCAAAAATTAAGTAGAGCATATTCGGAAGTTTTAGGAATTAAGAAATATATTGATCTAAGAAATAATCTAACTGATTTAAGGCTAAGGTTTACACGAGATTCTGCGACGGAAGATGACCGCAAGAGATTTACAGTTCTACAGAAAGACCTATCTAAACTGAGGGAGTTGGTAAATTTTAGTAAGGAAAAAATCTCTAATTTACAAGAAGAAAAAGAATCTAAAAAACGCCAATCAGAACACTATCAGGAGAAGCTAATAAGAGAAGGCAGCACACTATCCGTCCAGGAATTAGTTGATATTAAGAAACTCAGGGATAGTCTTTCTGAGGAAGGGAAAGTTATAAAACTAAAACTGAAGGAATTACTAGAATTAGCCCCTTTTGCAATTTCGGGAGGAAAACTTAAACAAACGAAAGATCAGGCTGAGAAAGAGGCTTCCGGTAAAGCAAATAGACTTGATCTTATCTCAATAAAGAAGAAATCAGAAAACATAACTTTGAGGTTAAAAGAAAATGAATTCAGTGATGCTGAATTAGACCCCAAAGTGGCGGCACACTTATTGAAGGCCGTAGATAACTACATACTTAGAGAATTTTCAGTACAAAAGAAAGACCATAAGGTGCTTTTAGAATTTAGTGAAACAGAACATAATGAATTTATAGCTGTCTGGGAGAACCTTAAATATTCGTATAGCAATGTTTTTAAAAAATTGTTGAAAGCCGAGAAGGTTAACAAGATTGCCTTCAACAAAGTAGTTAGAAAGATTTCAAATGCGGAGTCGAAAGAAGATGATCTTCTCATTCAAGAGATAAAACGAGCAAAGTCAAGCGCAGATGAAAGAACTCAGGAGATTGAAAAAAAAATCGCTGAATTGAATCAGGATATTGGAAGCTTTCAACGAGAAATTGCCGTGCTATCCAGACAAATATCTGAATTGAATAAGAGAATAAGATTAGATGAATCAGATAAACAGAAGGACGTAGAGGCAGAAGAACTTATTAATTATCTTGATAATTTCATTGAGAAGCTAAAGGCAGATAAAAAAGGGGCACTAGGGAGGCGAATAAAAGTCGAACTTAATCATCTAATGCACAAAATAGATTTTATAGATGCCGTTGATATAGTAATTAAAGGAGAAATCCTTGACATAAATCTTTATGACAGTGCCGGTCAATCCATCTCAAAGGAATCACTCTCCAAAGGAGAACAACAACTTTATGCTACCTCTATACTTAAAGCTTTGGTTGACGAATCAAACGTAAAGTTTCCCATTTTTATTGATAGTCCTCTTCAGAAGTTTGATAAAAAACATTCGAAGAGTGTTATTAAGGATTTCTACCCCAACATTTCCGATCAGGTTGTTTTGCTTCCCCTCTTAGAGAAAGAACTCAGTCTCGAGGAATTCCAACTGTTACTACCAAACATCAGCAGTACTTTTCTCATCAAAAATAAAAATAGTGATAGTTCAGAGTTTGAAAAAGTAGTGCCTCCAAAGCTTTTTGATAAATACAATGAGTACGTTTACCAGCATCAAGACCTCCAATGAAAATAAGACAAGAGTTTCAGAACTCACGAAGAAGCTACAATTGGGTACTGAAAATGTGATTGCAAGGATAGCCCTTGGGTACTCTCTAGCAAAAGATAGAATATTGAAATTAGAGGATATCCAAAATTCATCCGGAAAAGAATACAACAAAAATGTTTTGTTTGGCAATAATGCCAATCATTATGTAGCCCTTATATGTACTCACTATAATCTCTATAGAACGGATAAGGATATTCCGAAATATATCAAAATGCACATTGATGATGGGCTGGAATTGATTGATGAAGAAATTAAAGAAAACCCTAACCTGAGCGGATTTGATTTTTTGATTGAGAAGATTGACGAAGGTCTTAGGTATATTAGCTAAATGCTTCGAGATGCAGACTTTAGGATGGTTTATTCAACAGGTGAACAACAAGAACCTGTATCATTCTACATAGAGGCTTTAATGGAAAGCAATCATTTGGATCTCGGTCTGGGATTTTTCAGTTCAATCGGATTTAAAGCACTTAGTCATGGATTTGCTTATTTTCTAAGTCAAGGTGGTAAGGTAAGATTAATTATTAACAACATACTAACCTCAAAAGATAAAGATGCAATTCTGAAAGGTCAAGACACTAATCTCGACCAAATTGTAGAGTATCGGTTGACTTCAGATATCATCTCTTTACAAAAAACGCTCTCTAAACAAGACCAACATTTTTTTAATTGTTTATCTTGGTTGATTGCAAACAGGCGAATTTCAATCGTCGCAATTGTACCTAGAAATAACTCTATTGGAATTGCTCATCAGAAGTTTGGCGTATTTAGCGACAGTAATTCTGATAAAGTTACTTTTACTGGATCATTAAATTTCTCTGAAAGTGCATTTTTATACAATGTGGAGACAATTAGTTGTTACCGTTCTTGGACACCTGAAAATGAACGTGTGAACTATTACTATTCATTATTTCAAAAGATATGGAGTGGGCAAAATAGCTCAGTACAAATTGTTCCTATAGAAAGGGTAAAAACTCATATCACTTCAAACTTTCCGGCACTAGCTATTGATGAGTTAATTGAAAATGAGCTAACACTGCTAAATGAGCATAACCTAGATACAAATGTTATTGAAAAATTACAAAAAACTTAGTGCTAAGATCAAGACAAAAGTTCAGGTAGAGAACAGTTCAGCTAGGTTTGAGGCCCGCCCAAGAGATTACCAGAAAGAAGCTATTAATAGATGGGTTAAGAATAACTACCAGGGGTTCTTTGAGATGGCGACGGGCACAGGGAAGACATTCACAGGCTTATTTGCTTCCCTGACCCTGAAAGAGAAAATAAATAAATGTTTCTTACTCATTTTAGTGCCTACAATTTCTCTTGCCGAACAATGGAAAGGGGAAGTCAAAAAGGTGGGATATTCAAGTGTAACCGTCGTCTCTTCCAATCACAGTAATTGGGAAAGAACTTTGATAAATACAATAAATGCCTTCAAACTGGGAACCTTGTCTCAAGTAGTGTGCATTTCTACCTATGATTCATATAAGACTATCAAGTTTCAACTACTCCTCTCAAAATTACCTAAAGAAACGATGCTTATCGCCGATGAGGCACACGCTATGGGTGCGCCTCAAATGTTGCAGAATCTTCCTGTAGATATTCAATATCGGCTCGGGCTATCGGCTACTCCACACAGGCATTTTGATGACTCGGGAACAGAAAAATTATTAACTTTTTTCAACGCAAAGGATGACCCCACTTATAAGCTGGACCTAAAAAAGGCCATTGCAGATAAGTTTCTTTGTCAATACAAACTCTACCCTCATGTAGCTACTTTAAGCGATTCCGAGTACGAAGAATACAAAGAATTGTCTAAGAGGATAGCAAAGAAAGCTCATATAAATAATCATAAACTGGATAAAACAGATTATCAATTAGAGAAATTACTTCGTGATCGTCGCAACATATTAAATAGAGCGCAGGCAAAGCTGCCAATCTTGGGAGAGATTATTGATTCAATAAAAGAATCTCACGGTGAAGTAAAACACACCTTAATCTACTGTCCTGAAGGGAATACACCTGATGAGGATGCACGTATAATTGATGAGTATGGTAAATATATTGGCCTAGAGAAGGAATTAAAAATTGGTAAGTTCGTAGGTGAAACCCCTCCCGAAGAAAGACAAAAGCTACTTGAGGACTTTGAAAATGGTGATATTCAGTGTCTTTTAGCTATGAAATGCCTGGATGAGGGAGTAGATGTTAAGCAAACCAAAATTGCTATATTTTTGGCTAGCAATACTAACCCTAGACAGTATATTCAAAGGAGGGGGAGGGTATTAAGGACGCATTCTAAAAAAAGTTTTGCTCATCTTCATGATATTTTGACTTTACCACCTAAGCTGCCTGAAGATGAGCGATTACTAGAAATTGAGAGGACGATAATCAATCAGGAGTTTAATCGTTATCGCGAATTTTCTGAAGATGCTATCAATTATGTTGAAGCTATTGAGCCGCTAAAACCAATAGTCGAGAAATATGCGTTAAAACTATGAGTAATAAATACGATAAGGTTCTTACGGATTTACTGACTAGGTTTTCAACAGACAGTGATGTAGACGAATCTACAAGGAAAATTGTAAGAGAAGTAATCCATGCAGAAATCAATCAGATAAGTCTTAAAAGACCGCACAAGATCATTGAAGAAATAAAGGAAATAATTGATCGTGAGGCAAAAAAAATGCATGACTGAATTATGAAGATATGTCAAATCACGGTAGAAAACTTTAAGTATTAAAGTAGTAAGCAATGTCTCAAAGATTCAGTTGCTGAAGTGCAGCTTACTAGTGTTT